>CAYYCI010000410.1:0-4557 GCA_964470215.1 uncultured Planctomycetota bacterium | reverse complement strand
AAAGCGCTCGGTATGCGGAGCTTCGGAACGAGGAGTTGGAGTTGGCAGCCAGCCACGGCATTCTTTTCCTTCTCGCCTGGCCGGTGATTGCGGTGCAAAAAGCGTGCCAAAGCCCAGGCGCCCCGGCGCGCTGCCATCCTGGGTTTCCTCACAGATGTGCCACCAATCTGACGGGCGAACATGCCGGTGTTGCAGGCGCCACGCCCACGGTCTCCCCGTGGCCGTCGCGTTCCCCTCAGCATCCTCTGCGCCTCTGTGGTTGACAACGGACCGTCAGCCGACGACGACGTTGACCAGCCGACCGGGGACGACGACGACGCGACGAACAGTCTTGCCCTCGATATGCTGGCGGATTTTCTGGTCAGCGAGGGCGGCTTGCTCGAGGCCCTCGCGGTTGATGTCGGCGGGCACGCGCACCCGCGAGCGCAACTTGCCGTTTACCTGGATAGGGATCTCGAGTTCTTCCTCGGCGGCCACGTCGGGGTCGAACTCCGGCCAGGGGTCGCGGAAGATGCTCTCGGGGTGGCCGAGGCGCGCCCAGAGTTCCTCGCACAGGTGGGGAGCGAACGGCGAGAGGGTCTTGACGGCCAGGCTGACCGCCTCTTTCAGTGAGGGCGGGTCGGCGACCTTTTCGGCCCGATCGCGAATCTCGTTGGTCAATTCCATTATCGCCGCAATGGCCGTGTTGAAGCGGAACGGCGGCTCGAAGGCCTCGGTCACTCGCTTGAGGCTCTGGTGTGCCTTTCGCCGCAGCGCCCTGGAGTCGGCGTCCGCCTCGGCCTTCGGCTCGCCCTCGACCCCGGCCAGGCGCTCGGCCAGACCACCGATGAGGTCCCAGAAACGATTGAGGAAGCGATGGACCCCGATCACCCCCTGGTCGCTGTACTCGATGTCCTGGTCACCGGGCCCGACGAAAAGGATGTAGGTGTGGACCGTGTCGGAGCCGAAACGCTCGAAGAGTTCGTCGGGCGCTACCCCGTTGTGCTTGCTCTTCGACATCTTGGTCATTTCGACCTCGACGGGCCAGCCGTCGCTAAGGCGGACCAGCCGCTCCGTGTCCACCTCGTCGGGGGGGAGCCACACGCGCTCGAGTTTCAAGAGCCTGCCGTCGCTCTTTCGCCTGGCCGTGCCCTCGTCGGACCGCTCGACCTCCTCCGGCGGGACGAGTTCGTCGGCGTCGGTCGTGCGGTAATAGTCGGCGCGGTAGGCATTCGCACAGACCATCCCCTGGCAGAAGAGGCGCTCGAACGGCTCGTCGAAATCAATCAGCCCGAGGTCGTGGAGCACCATGGTGAAAAACCGCGCGTAGATGAGGTGCATGGTGGCGTGTTCGATCCCGCCGACGTATTGATGGACCGGGAGCCACTTGCGGCACAGTTCGCGGTCGAACGGCCTGGCCTCGTCGCGCGGGGTGAGGTAGCGGAGGAAGTACCACGAGGAGTCCACGAAGGTGTCCATCGTGTCGGTCTCGCGTCGTGCGGCGGTGCCGCACTTCGGACAGGTGGTGTTGACGAACTCCTCGCAGGTGGCCAGAGGGGGCTGGCCCGTCGGGCTGAACTCCACGTTCTCCGGCAGCAACACCGGCAAGTCCTCTTCCGGGACCGGGACCTCGCCGCAGTTGGGGCAATAGATGATCGGGATCGGGGCGCCCCAGTAGCGCTGGCGCGAGAGGAGCCAGTCGCGCAGGCGATAGGAGACCTCGAAGTCCCCCAGGCCGCTCTCCTTGAGGAACTCGGTCATGGCCCTCATCGCCTCGCGATTCGCCATGCCGTCGAAAGGCCCGGAGTTCACCTGCACGCCGTCTTCCAGGTAGGCGCTCTCCATCGTCTCGGGGTCGAGTTCCTGGTCTTCGGGCTGGATGACGACCTTGATGGGGATACCGTACTTCTTTGCGAAGAGGAAGTCGCGCTGGTCGTGGGCAGGGACGCCCATCACGGCCCCGGTGCCGTACTCCATCAGCGCGTAGTTGGTGACCCAGATTTCGGCCCTCGAGCCGTCGAAAGGGTTGACGACGTAGCGGCCGGTGGGGATGCCCTCCTTCTCGCTCGTCTCGCTCGTGCGCTCGACGGCCGAGACCTTCCGCATCCGCCGCACGTCTTCCATCAGGCGCTCGCGCTCTGGATGGGTTGCCAGCAGCGCCTCGACCAATGGATGCTCCGGCGCCAGGGCCATGAAGGTCACCCCGTAGGTCGTGTCGGGCCGCGTGGTGAAGACCGAGATGGTCTGGCCATCGGCCGCGGTTCCAGGGGCCTCGATGCGGAAATCAATTCGCGAGCCTTCGCTCCGCCCGATCCACTGCTGCTGCATCTTCAAGACGCGCTCCGGCCACTTCCCTCGCAGTTTCTCGTGGCCGTCGAGGAGGCGCTGCGCGTAGCGCGACATGGCGAAAAACCACTGCTCCAGGTCCCGCGGCTCGACCTGGGTCCCACACCGCTCGCAGCCCCCGTCGTGGACCTGCTCGTTCGCGAGCACCGTCTGGCACGAGGGACACCAGTTGACCGGTGCACGTTTCTTGAACGCCAGCCCCGCCTTGTAGAACTGAAGGAAGAGCCACTGGGTCCACTTGTAGTAGCCGGGATGAGAGGTGGCGATCTCGCGGCGCCAGTCGTAGGCCCAGCCCGCCCGCAGCATCTGCTCGCGCATGCGGTCAATGTTCTGCTTCGTCGAGACCGCCGGCGGGATGCCGTCGCGGATCGCCGCGTTCTCGGCCGGCAGACCGAAACTGTCCCAGCCCATCGGCGAGAGGACGTTCTCCCCCCGCATCAGATGGAAGCGGACCAGCGCATCGCCTATCGAGTAGTTGATGACATGGCCCATATGCAGCGCCCCGCTCGGATACGGGTACATGACCAGCATGTAGTATCGGGGACGCTCCTCGTCCTCGACGTCGCAGTGGAAGAGTCCCGTCTCGGCCCAATAGCGTTGCCACTTGGCCTCGACTTCGGCAAAGGGATACGAACCACGCGCCATCGCTCTCTCCACTCGCCTCCTCTGTCTCCCGGCGAGATTATACCCACCAGGCACCCACGCGGCAATTCCAAGCCCCGCCAGACATGGCGACGCCCGCGCCTGGGCTGGCGCGGGCGTCGGGGTGCGAGGAGGACCGGCTCGATGGCACGCGGGTTTTCTCAGTCCTAGGGTTCGGGACGATTGATGATTATCCCGAAAATCGAAACCACGATCGCTATCAGCCCCGGAGCGCCGAGGGCCGCTATCCACACTGCCGGCGCAGCGCCGATCCTGGTCACTTTCACCCCAGGCGCGCAGTCCTTCACCCGGACCTCCGGCTCGGCGCCTTGTGCTTTCGCCGTCTTCTTTGGCTTCTGTCGTGCCTGTGGCCCCTGGACGACCTCGGTGGCCTTCCGAATGGCGGGCACGTGAGCGCGTTGGGGGTTCGTGAACCCGGAAAGAGCGTGCTGCATGATGCTCTGGTAGTCGGCCTCAGTCCCTGTCCAGCTGCTGTCAGCACTGGCAAGTTCATCCTCGCCCACCGTGGAGTCCTCCTCCCCAGGACGCGTCGTCATCGTCAGCGGAATCCCACTCGCAAGGCGCGTGCACATGTCCGCCAACTGCGCCGTGTCCACGATGTCTATCGTGTCGGCCGAAGCGCCGACTGCCCTCCCAAAGATCAGCAGGAACGAAAGCCCGAACCACCACAACGCCCGCCTAAGAACCTCGTGTAGCCTCTGTGCCTTCACTTACCGTTCCTCCTCGGCTTTGTTCTCGAAGGGCTTCCCGCGAGGTCAACCGTCGCTTTGCCTCGCGGTTGCCTTCCCCCTGTAGCAACCAGCGTGCCAATTGCGTGGGGATTGCCCCAAGTCGAGGCGTAAGCCCAGGCGGTGCATTGGCTTGAGGCGTCGTGACGCCACGGCCGCCTGGCGGCCCCCCCGTCCCCGCCCCGGGCGGTTCGTCATCCGCTGGGGCGGACTCCCCTGTCTAAGTCTTGAACAGCGCCGCGAATCGCCGCGCGTCGTCCCACATCCCCACATTGTTGAACATACACCACGCCTCGCCCCGCGACGGCATCCAGCCCTTCAGCGCCGCGAGTTCCTCGTCGCTGTAGCGATGCCGATAGCCCCCGACCCCGTGCAGACGATAGTATCGCAGCCCACTCGTCGTTGCCTTCGCCACGAACGGATCAACGCAATGCACCAGCCGCACGACCCACGCCGGCACCACGCTCAGCCCTGGCTCCAGGTCTTCGGCGCCCGCCCGGCTAAACCGACGAACCTCGCCGCCACGCTCTCGTCGTCCAGTGACTTCCTGACGCGGACGAGCGGATGAAGATACAGAACCGTCGGCACCCGACCCGGCCGCTCGTCCTCGGCCAGGCGGGCGAGTGCGGACGTGTAGCCAACCGACCGATACTGGAACCTGCGCCCGAGCCAGGAGAGGAATTGTGGCAGACCTTCGGCCGAGGCCGCGAAGGCCACGGCCCGCAGATTCTTCACCAACCGCAGCAGCCGCCGCAGACCCACGGCGCGCCTCTTCGAGGGGGAACTGGTGGGCCCTGAGGGACTCGAACCCCCGACCAACGGATTATGAGTCCGCCGCTCT
>CAYYCI010000409.1:0-4558 GCA_964470215.1 uncultured Planctomycetota bacterium | reverse complement strand
TTCCGCTGCCAGGCGGGCGCAAGCGGCGATGCTAGCAGACGGACGAACAGGGGCCGACACGGACGAACACAGACGGTGGGGGCGATGGGTGGCCAGACGCGGCGCCGAAATCTCGGTGGCACGTCTGCGAGGGAACCCGGGATGACGGCGCGGCTGCCGCGGCGGCCGGCAACTTGCATTACCACCTGGCCTTTGGTTCAATTGCGCATTTAGAAAGGAGGTTGGCTATGCGCACCTTTTCCGTGATCGGTGTGTCGTTGGCGGTCGTCGCCGCGGTCGCGCTCGGCGGCGAGGAAGGCTGGAAGGAACTCTTCAACGGCAAAGACCTGACCGGCTGGATCGGGAAGAAGCAAGGCGGCTGGAAGGTCGAGGATGGCACCCTCGCCTGGCAAAGAGGCTGCGGCTACATCTGGACCGAGGAGCAATTCGGCAACTTCATCCTCGACCTGGAGTTCAAACTCTCCAAGGGCTGCAACAGCGGCATCTTCATCCGAACCGCCAACATCCGAAACCCAGTCCAGACCGGCATCGAGGTCCAGATTCTCGACTCCCACGGCCGCAAGCCCAACAAACACACCTGCGGGGCAATCTACGACTGTCTCGCACCATCGAAGGAAGCGACCAAGCCGGCCGGCGAATGGAACCACATCACCATCACCTGCAAGGACAACACCATCCAGGTCACCCTCAACGGCACCCAGATAATCAACATGGACCTCGACAAGTGGACCGAGCCCCACAAGAACCCCGACGGCTCGCGCAACAAGTTCAACACCGCCTACAAGGACATGCCGCGCAAAGGCCACGTCGGCCTCCAGGACCACGGCAAGCCGATCTGGTACAGGAACGTCCGGATCAAGGTCCTCGACTAAGGAGGCGGTCCAGGAACCGAGCCATGGGACAGGGCAACCTCTCGCGGCGCCAGGCGCTGGTCGCCGGGGCGGCGGCCATGGCCGTCGTCCCTCGCCACCTCCTCGGCGGCCCGGGGCGCAAGGCCCCAAGCGACGTGTTCACCCAGGGCACAATCGGCTGTGGGGGCATGGGCCTCGGCGGACACGTCCGCCGCAACGAACCCGGCAAGCCCCCTATCCAACTGGCCGTCTGCGACGTGGACAAGCAGCGGCTCGCACGCGCAGTCCAGAAGGCGGGCTCCGGATGCACCGCCTACAGCGACTGGCGCGAGGTCCTCGACCGCTCGGACATTGACGTCGTCCACGTTGCCACCCCACCACACTGGCACGCGCTCATCACTATTGCCGCGGCACAAGCGGGCAAGGACATATATTGCGAAAAGCCCATGACCCGCTTCATCGCCGAGGGACGCGCGGTCATCCAGGCCGTCAGGCGCCACGGCCGCGTCCTCCAACACAACACCTACGGACGCGGCGGCTGGCAGCGCTGGCGCAAACTCGTCATGAGCGGGCTCCTCGGAACCCCCCTGACCGCCCGACTGCGCAAGAGCGACGGCTACAACTTCAAGGTCCGCCAGTGGAGCGGCCGCACCAACCTGGTCCCCCAGACCGTTCCGCCCCATCTCGACTACAACATGTGGCTCGGCCCAGCCCCCTACAAGCCCTACCATCCTCATCGCGTCCACGGCAGTTTCCGCGGCTACTGGGACTACGACGGCGGCGGCCTGACCGACATGGGCCAACACTGGTACGACCCCGTCCACTACTTCCTCGGCAAGGACGGCACCGGGCCGGTGGAGATCGAGGCCTACGCCCCCTGGCCGGCCCACCCGGATGCTTGTGGCCTGTGGGGCCGCCTGACCTTCCGCTTCGCCGACGGCACGACCGTCATCTTCGAGAGCCAGGAGTGGGGCGAGCCGGAGGAGGGCGACCACTGGTTCCTCGAAGGCCCGAAGGGGCGGGTCAAGCGCCGCGGCGGCGAGACCGACCCGCCCGGCATCTGGGAAGCGGTGGACCGCCTGCCCGAGCCGCCGCGCCTGGTGAGTTTCGGCGAGGCGCTCAGGACCCGCGTTGACGGCCCCGGCGCCAGGCCCAACGCCGAGGAGGCCCACAGTTCCATCACCTGCATCCACCTGTGTAATATCGCCATCCGCCTGGGGCGAAAAATCCGCTGGGACCCCGCCAGGGAGCAGGTTGTCGGGGACGAGGAAGCCAACCGCCTGGTCAATGTGCCCATGCGGGCGCCCTGGCACCTCTAATCCCCGCGAGGAGAACCCGACCATGCTGCGCGCCGCCAGTTCGTTGCCCATCGTCTTCCTGTCGAGTGTGGCGTTCGCTGCGGGCGTGCCGGTCAAGGACCTGGTGCGCCAGTTTCCGGCCAGCGAGGCCGTGGCTGCCCAGGAGACCTGCGCCCGCCTCCTCAAGGGCGGAAAGCCCACCATCAACGAGATAATCGCCCTGCTCTGTGAGCCGGGAAAGGCCCCCGACAAGGACGCCGCGGAACTCAACGTCAAGGCGCGCTACGCCCTCCACGCCCTCGCAATCCACGCGGCCAGGCCCGGGGCCGACCCCGAACGAAAACTCCTCGTCGAAACCCTCCTCGAGGCCCTCGGAACCCAGAAGCCAGCCCCGATCAAGGGCTTCCTCATCCGCCAACTCCAGCTCGCCGCCGGCCAGGACGCCGTGGGCACGATCGCCCAATTCCTACTCGGCCCCAGGCACATGTGTGAGTATGCCGCCCAGGCCCTCGTGGCAATCACCCTCGGTGGCAAGGGTGTCGGAGCGACCGACCGGGCGGTCGGCCCGCAAGCCGTTGCCGACGCCCTGCGCAGCGCCCTCGCGAAGGCAACCGGCCCGAACCGATTGACCATCATCCAGGCGCTGGGGGTCGTCCGCGACCAGAAAGCCGTCCCCGCGCTACTGAAGGCCGCGGCCGACGACGACCGCGACGTCCGCCTCACCGCTCTCTTCGCCCTGGCGAACATCGGCGACGCCGGCTCCGCCGACACCCTCATCAAGGCATCGGGGGCCGAAAGCCCCTACGAGCGGGCGCAGGCCACCGACGCACTCGCCCGCCTCGCCCGCCGCCTCGCCCAGGCCGGCAAGAAGCCCGAAGCCGAGAAAATCTATCGCCACCTCTGGACGAAGCGGACCGAGGGCAACGTCCGCTGCGCCGCACTGCGGGGCCTCGCAGCCGTCCTGGGGGATGGCGCCGCCGAACTCGTCATCGAGGCAATGAAGGACAAAGACCCCAACGTCCGCGTCGTCGCTGCGGAACTCGCCGCCGCAACCAAGGGCGAGGGCATGACCAGGAAACTCCTCGAGTCGCTCAAGGGAGCCGAGCCAGAGGCCAGGGTCGGCATCCTTCGCCAACTCGCCAGGCGCCGAGACCCCGTCGCCCTCCCCGCCGTCATCGAGGCCACCAGCGACCCCGACAAGCAGGTCCGAACCGCGGCCATCGCTGCGGCTGCCGCCATCGGCGCAACCAAAGCCCTGCCGCGACTCGTCGAACTCCTCGGCTCCGACGACCGCGAGACCCGCGAGGCCGCCTCTCGCGCTGTGGTGACCATGAAGGCCGAAGGCCTCGACGACCGATTGGTCGAGGCGGCGAAGCAGTCGCCCGCGCCGATCAAGGCCCAACTCCTGGGCGTCCTGGCGGCCCGCGGCGCCAGGGACTGCCTCCCCGCCATTCTCGCCTGCCTCGCCGACCCCGACGGACAGGTCCGCTGCGCAGCCCTCGACGCCGCCGGAGTCCTCGACAAGGGCGCGTGCCTGCCACAGGTCGTCGAGCGCCTCGTGGCGACCGCCAGCGGGGCCGAACGGTCGGCGGCCGAGAAAGCGGCCGAGGCCATCTGCAAGAGAGGCGACCGCGACCGCTGCACCGAGACCCTCCTCGCCGCGCTCCCGAAGGCCAAGGGCGCGGCCAGGTGTGCCATCCTCCGCTGCCTGGGGACCGCCGGCAGCGCACGTGGCCTCGACGCCCTCAAGAGCGCACTGGCCGCCGAGGACGGCGACGTCCGCGAGGCAGCCGTCAGAGCGCTCGCCCGCTGGCCGAACGTGGCCGTCGCCGACCAGCTCCTCGCCCTTGCCAGGGAGGCCCAGGAGCCGAAACTCCGCGTCATCGCCCTCCAGGGCTACATCCGCCTGGTCGGCTTGCCCAGCAAGAGGCCGCGTGGCGAGACGATCAGGATGTACGCCGCCGGCCTCCAGGCGGCCGAGCGCCCGGAAGAGAAGCGAGCCATCCTCTCGGCGCTCGGCGACAGCGAGGAGCCAGCCGCCCTGAAACTCATCCTACCGCTTCTGCGGGACAAGGCGGTGGGCGGGGAGGCGGGAGCAGCGATTGTCCGCCTGGCCGACGAACTTCGCCGCACGAAGGACAAGACCACCCGGATGCGCCTGGCCGACGCCCTGATGCAGGTCAGCCGCGGCTGTCCCGACGAGCGGAGGCGCAAGGACGCCAGACGGCTGCTCGACCGCTACTATAAGAAAGACCTGCCGAAGTAGCCCGCACGCCCCAGCCTATATCGAGGCCAGCCACGGTTTTCCTCCATAGTCTCAGGCTTTCCATGCCCCTTCTCTGGTTCTGGTGGCACAGGCTTTCCAGCCTCTGGGAAACCTCTTCTCGGTGGCACAGGCTTTCCAGCCTG
>CAYYCI010000408.1:0-4559 GCA_964470215.1 uncultured Planctomycetota bacterium | reverse complement strand
GACACCGTGACCGACTACCTCCTGAAGGTGGAGTTTGCCTTCGGGGAGGAGGAGGTGCGGTCGGTGTGGCGGGCGGACACCTACATCCACGAGGCAGCGCAGTCCTACCGCGCCCAGCAACAGGCGGCCGAGGCCCCGCAGGGCGAGAGACGAGTGGCCCGCTCGGTCACCGCTCGCCGCGAGCCAGGCCGCAACGACCCTTGCCCCTGCGGCCGCAAGCGGCCGGATGGCCGCCCGATGAAATACAAGAACTGCTGCGGCCGCCGAAAGGTCAGAAGCGCCTGAGATGTCCCCGCGCGGCATCGCCCTCCTCCTCACCCTCGCTCTCGCTGCCCAGGCCAGAGCCCTCGAGGTCGTCGTGACGACCGACAACGCCCCCATCATGGTCGGCTCGAAGGTCGTCGCCACCGCCAAGAAAGGACAGACCTACACCGTCCTGACCAAGAAGGGCGTGTGGTACGGCATAAGCGTCGCCGTCGGCGGCCAGACCCTCTCCGGATGGCTCCACAGCGACTACTGCAAGGAGCGCCGCGCGGTGGCCGGCAAGGACCCCCTCGAGGCCGCCGCCGAGAAGGAGTTCGAGCGGCGAAAGGCCGAGGCCGACAAACTCGTCGCCGAGGGCAAACTCAAGGAAGCCATCGCGCTCTTCGACAATTTCCCGCACCAATACTGGAAGACCGCGGCCGGCAAGAAGGCCATGCGCCACGGCTACGACCTGGAGAAGAAACTCGATAGCCCCGAACACCTCGAGGCGGAGGCGAAGGCCGAGTTCGAGCGGCGCAAGACCCAGGCCGACACCCTGGCGGCCGAGGGAAAGCTCCCGGAGGCAATCGAAACCCTGCGGGACTTCCCCGCTCGCTACGAGGACACCACCTGGGCTAAGAAGGCCAATGATTACATCGCCGAACTCCGCCGACAGGCCCGGGCCTCGGTCGCCGAACTCGAGGCCCGCCTCCTCGACCTGGTCGCCCAGGAGAACTTCGAGACCGCGCTCGGCCAGATCGCCGACGCCGAAAAGGCCGCCACCGAGGCGACGAGGCCCTTTCTTCGCGCCGCGAAGGCGTTCGTCGAACTCCGCAAGCGAGCCGCTGCTTCCCCGGACGCCCGCTTCTCGTCGAAGATGACCGCCGGCGACGTGTATGCCCAGAACCAGGACTTCCGCGCAAAGGTCTGTCGCCTCCTGCGTGTCGTCGGGCCGGAGGGCGGAGTGATCCAGATTCACCGCGGCGCGCAGGTCGTCAACACACGGATCCCCAAACTCGCCGACCAGATCGCCTACGGCGAGAGGTTGGCCGAAGAATACCCGTGGTCCCCCGTGGTCGAGTTGCTGCTCGCCAGGCTCTGCGCCCGGACCGAAGACCTCGATAAGTGCCTCGCGCACTACGCCCGCGCGCGAACCCTCGACGGCGACGTGTCGGTCGTCACGCTGGACTCCTGCCTGGAGGCTGCGCGCCTGTTGACGAAGGCCGGTCGCGCCGGCGAGGCAGTCGAACTCCTCGAGCAGTCGCTGAAGAAAGAGGGCGACGATTTCCTTGCCCTGGCGGCCCTGGCCCGCGCCCAGGCCGCGGCAGGCAACCGCGAGGCCGCCGTCGCCGCCGCCGAACGCTCCCTGAAACTCCGCCCCGAGCAGCCCCGACTGCGGCGATTCCTCGCCGAACTCCGCGGCCAGAAGCCCGACGAAACCCCGCCAGAACCACTCAAACTGACCGAACTGGTCAAAAGGGTCGAGGAGTCGTGCCTCGTGGTGCTGACCGGCACGGGCAGCGGCAGCGGGTTCGTGGTCAGTGAGGATGGGCTGGTGGCGACCAACCTCCACGTCATCGTCGGGGCGCGCGGCCTGCAACTGCGCCAGAAGCGCCAGGGGAAATTCATCTCGATCCCCGACGTCCAGGTCGTCCTCATTGACCCCGTGCGCGACATCGCGCTTCTGAAGGTCGACGCTCGGACCTATCCGCTCAAGCCGCTGCGCCTGGGCAGCGCCAGGAATGTTCAACCGGCCGAGGACGTCGTGGTAATCGGCAACCCTGGCCTGATGGGCCGTATTCTCGACTACACCATCACCCGGGGCATCGTCAGCAACCGTGACCGCTTGATAAACGGCATGCACTACATCCAGACCGACGCCGCGGTGAACCCTGGGAACAGCGGCGGGCCGATGCTGAACATGCGCGGCGAGGTCATCGGGATGGTCACCCTGAAGGCCGCGGTGATGGAGCGGGCCGGCTTCGCCCTCCACATTGACCACGTCAAAGAGCGGCTCGCCGACTGCTTCCCTGAGAGCGGCTGAGGGGGCGAAGAGGAGCCGAAGGCTGGGGATGTCGTTCCTGCTCGATTGCGCGTACCTGGGTGCCTCGCTTGCCGCCGCGCCATACCTGGTCTTCAAGGCCCTCACCAGCGAGAAGTATCGCACGGGCTTCCCGGAGCGTTTCGGGCGCCTCGAGCCGCGCCGGGGCGAGAGGCCCTGCCTGTGGCTCCACGCCGTCTCCGTCGGCGAGATGAACCTCGCTCGCACACTCATCGAGGCCGTCAAGACCAACTATCCCAACTGGGACCTCGTGGTCTCGACCGCCACCAACACCGGCCTGGCCACAGCCGCGAAACTCTACCCTGAGACCCGGGCCTTCTATTTCCCGCTCGATTTCTCGTGGATGGTGAGGCGTGCGCTGGCGCGGATTCGTCCCGATGTGGTGGTGCTCGTCGAACTGGAGGTCTGGCCGAACTTCCTCGCCGAGGCATCCCGCCGCGGCGCTCGCATCGCGGTGGTCAACGCGAGGGTCAGCGACAGGTCGTTCCCGCGCTACCGCGTGCTCCGCCCGCTCGTCAGGCGTTGGCTCGGACGGGTCGACCTCTTCTGCGCGCAGGACCGGACCTACGCCGACCGCCTGGTGGCCCTCGGCGCGCCGCCCGAGAGGGTGGTGGTGAGCGGGAATCTGAAGTACGACACCGCCGCGCCATCCTCGGAGGCATGCGACCCGGAGTTCGCGCGTGGCTTCGGCCTGAAGGGCGACGAGCCGGTCGTCGTCGGCGGCTGCACCTGGCCTGGCGAGGACGAGGCCCTCCTCGACGCCTACGAGAGGCTGCGAGGGGAGTTTCCTGGGCTACGGCTGATCCTCGCTCCGCGCCAGGCCGAGCGCTTCGAGGCGGTCGAGCGGCTGGTGCGCGAGCGCGGCCTGGCGGTGGTCCGCCGCACGGCGCTGGCCGGCGGCGCCGAGGGGGGCGAGGCCGTCGTGGTCCTCGACACGGTGGGCGAGTTGGCCAGGGTCTATGGCCTGGCGAGGGTGGTCTTCGTCGGAGGGAGTTTGATCCCGCGCGGTGGTCATAATATACTTGAGGCAGCAGGTCTGGGAAAAGCGGTCCTCTTCGGACCGCACACCGAGAACTTCCGCCAGGTCGCTCGGGCGCTGCTCGACGAGGGCGCCGCGCGGCGTGTGGCCGACGCCACGGAACTGGAGACGGCGTTGCACGAGTTGCTCGCGCACCCGCGCCTCGCCGCCGAGATGGGGGGGCGCGCCCGCGCCATCGTCGAGCGAAACCGAGGGGCCACCACCAGAACCATCCAAGCACTCAAACCCCTCCTGGAGAAGAAACAAACGGAAGGGAGAGAAGGCCCATGAGTGGAAACCACCGCAGGCGCCTCTTCACCTCCGAGGCCGTCAGCATGGGACACCCCGACAAACTCGCCGACCAGATATCCGACGCGATCCTCGACGCATACCTGGCCGGCGACCCCTACTCCCGTGTCGCCTGCGAGACCCTCCTGACCACCGGACTGGTCGTCGTCGCAGGCGAGATCACCTCGCAGACCAACGTGGACATCCAGCAGGTCGCCCGCGACACCATCCGCGAGGTCGGCTACACCGACTCCCGCATGGGCTTCGACGCCGACTCGTGCGGCATCGTCGTCTCCGTCCACAAGCAATCGCCCGACATCGCAATGGGCGTGGACGCCGGCGAGGACAAGGAGCAGGGCGCCGGCGACCAGGGCCTGATGTTCGGCTACGCCTGCCGCGAGACCGAGGAGTTCATGCCCGCCGGCATCGCATTCGCAAGAAGGCTCGTGGACGGCCTCGTTCGCCTCAGGCAAGAAAAAGTCCTCCCATACCTGCGCCCAGACAGCAAGACCCAGGTCACAGTCGAATACGACGGCGACACCCCAGTGCGAATCCACACCATCGTCGTCTCCACCCAGCACGAGCCCGACGTGACCCAGGACCAGATTCGCCAGGACATCATCGAACACCTCGTCAAGAAGGTCCTCCCCAACGACCTCCTCGATGAGAAGACCATCTACCACGTGAACCCCACAGGGCGATTCGTCATAGGCGGCCCACACGGCGACACCGGCCTGACCGGGCGGAAGATAATCGTGGACACCTACGGAGGCCAGGGCCGCCACGGCGGCGGTTGCTTCTCTGGGAAGGATCCGAGCAAGGTGGACCGCTCGGCCACCTACGCCGCCCGGCACGTGGCCAAGAACATCGTGGCCGCCGACCTGGCGGACCGTTGCGAGGTCCAGGTCTCCTACGCCATCGGGGTGGCAAAGCCGCTTTCGATCTACG
>CAYYCI010000407.1:0-4561 GCA_964470215.1 uncultured Planctomycetota bacterium | reverse complement strand
TGGATAGTTACAACGACGACCTGAAGTCGCAGCGCGACGCCAACGACAAACTCCAAGCGCGCATCGCGGAACTGGAGGGCGAGCGCGACAAACTCCTGGCCGAGCGCGACAAACTCCAGGACCTCCTGAAGGTCCGCGAGGTCGACCTGACGAACGCTACCAAGGAAGTCGAGAAACTGACGACAGACCTCTCGGCGGCCAACGACCTGCTGGCGAAGCTGAAGGACATGCGTCCCGACATCTACGACGACCTCATCCGCACCCAGCCCCTACAGCCCAAGAAGGTCATCCGCGGCAAGGTCATCGGGGTCGAGAAGAAACTCGGGCTCGTGGTCCTCAACGTCGGCCAACGCCACGAGGTCAGGAAGGGCTACCGCTTCATCGTCTTCCGGGGCAGCCAGTACGTGGGAAAGGTGATCGTGGATGAGGTCTTCCCCGACATGGCCGCCGCGCACTACGACCGCGAGGCAATGAAAGCCGACGTGGAGGTGGGCGACGACGTGACGACGAAACTGGCCGTCGAGCTCTAGGCCCCAGGCAGGAGACCTCGCATGCCCCGCGTCAGACCGCGCTCGAATGTCTACGCCGTGATGCCGATCCTTGCGACCCTCATCATGGCCTTCGGCATCACTCTGACCTGGCTGCGGATCGCCGAGTACCTCGGGCCCGAGCCGGCGCCGCCTCCGGTGCCGCCCGCGCCGGCGCGCCGCAACCCCGAACCGCGGCCACTGCCCACCACCGGGGAGAGTGTCGCGCCGACCACCCCCGGAGTTGGCGAGGAAGCGGCGCCGGAGGAGGTGGCCCCCACCGAGGGAGCGCCGACCGAGGGCGCCCCCACGGAGGCCGCGCCGACCACCACACCGGCAACGGCGCCGCCAACCGCGCCCGCCGTCAAGCCCGCGCTCGGGCTGAAGCCCGGCGCCGGAATGCTCGACGAGGAAGACGAACCCTGAGTGTGGCACCCGCGCCCGCGATGGCCCCAATTGGCAGGGCACGCCCTGGATGTATGTCATAGACCGCTTCCTGAGCCTCTTCTCCCTCGACATGGGCATTGACCTCGGAACGGCCAACACGCTCGTGTGTGTGCGTGGGCGCGGCATCGTCCTGATGGAGCCATCGGTCGTCGCCGTCCGCAAGGGAACCAACAAGGTCCTCCTCAACGGCAACGCCGTCGGCGAGATGGCCAAGGCCATGCTCGGCCGGACCCCAGGGAACATCGAGGCCATCCGCCCGATGAAAAACGGCGTGATCGCCAACTTCGATATCACCGAGAAGATGCTCCGCTACTTCATCAACAAGGTCCACAACCGCCGCTGGGGCTATCGGCCCAGACTCGTCATCACAGTCCCGAGCGGAATCACCGACGTCGAGAAGCGCGCGGTCTATGCCTCGGCCGACCGCGCGGGCGCAAGAAAAGTCTACCTGATTGACGAGCCGAAGGCGGCGGGAATAGGCGCCGGCATGCCGATCACCGAGCCAACCGGAAACATGATCGTGGACATCGGCGGCGGGACGACCGAGGTCGCCGTGATCTCGCTCGGCGGAGTGGTGACCACACAGTCGCTGCGGATCGCCGGCGACAAGATGGACGAGGCGATCGTCCAGCACATGAAGCGCACCTACAACATGGACATCGGCCCGCGGATGGCCGAGGACATCAAGATCAAGATCGGCTCGGCGGCGCCCCTCGAGGAAGAACTCACCACCGAGGCAAAAGGCCGCGACTTCATCACCGGCCTGCCGCGGCGCGAGATCATCACCTCGGAGGAAATCCGCGAGGCGCTCCGAGAACCCGTCAACGCCATCATCGAGGCCATCCGCCTGACCCTCGAGCAAACCCCGCCGGAACTGGCCGCCGACATCTTCGACCGCGGCATGGTCCTCACCGGCGGGGGCGCGCTCCTGCGGGGAATAGACAAGGCCATCGCCCGCGAGACCGGCCTCCAGGTCACCATCGCCGACGACCCCATCACCGCCGTCGCGCGAGGCACGGGGGTCGTCCTCGACGACCTGCCGAGGATGAGCGCCGTCCTCGAGAGCAGCGACAACGAATACTGATGCCCCTCCCACTCGACCCCGAAACCAGGAACCGCCTCCTGGCCGCCCTGGTGCTCGCCGCTTGCGCGCTGTCGGTGGGGCGCAGCGGCCCATGGCAAGGGGCGCTGCGCGCGAAGACCCTCGCGCCAGCGCTGCCTCCCCTGGCCGTCCTCGGGCGAGCGCGCGACGCGCTCCGCAGAGCCGCTGACCGGCTCGCTTCCCTCTGGCACGCCAGCGAAGAGGTCGAGCGCCTCCGCCAGGAGCAACGCGCCCTGCGCGAGACCATCGCAAGGCTCCAGAGCCAACTCCAACGCAGCGAGGTGCGGCTCCGCGATTTCGCCGCCTTCGAGAACTATCGCAACAGACTCCCCGAAAGGACCATCAGGGTCGTCCCCGCGGACGTCGTCGCCGCCGACCCCTCCCCCTGGCGCCACGAGCTAATCGTCAATCGCGGCAACAACGACGGCGTGCGAGAGGGAACGCCTGCCGTCTGGGGCAACTCCATCGTCGGACGCGTCGTCGCGGTCCAGCCAACCGCCGCCAGGGTCAGGCTCCTCAACGACCCCCTTTCGGGGCTGAAGGTGCGGATTGCCCGCACAGGCGACGTCGGCCTTCTTCGGGGCACGGGCTCCCGCAATGGCCTCCTGGCGGTCGAATGGCTCCACCTGAACCGGCCGCGAAAGGGCGATTTCGTCGTGACGGCCGGCATCGAGCCAGCAGTCCCACCCGGGCTGGTCGCCGCCGAGGTCGTCCGAGCCTCCACCAGGAAGCCTCACCTCTTCTTCCAGGCAGAAGCGCGCCCGCTGATCGAACTCGACCGCCTGAGCGAGTTGCTCCTGGTCGTCTACATCCCCGCCGATGTCGAGACACTGACCGAATGACCCCTCGCGCGGGCGGCCCCCCGCCGGGGCCTTCCAAGCAATCAGGGTGCATGGTGCCGACCAGACGCCACAAGTGGTGGATTACACACAGTGCGGGGCTGCGCGATTGAAGGCGGCTTCATACTTTCGGGCGCGCGTAACTGGTGGCCTCGAGCGCCGTAACGCACAAGCGCGCACAATGTTACGAATATTTCTCGGGTGGCGTAGGCGAATTGGCACGCCGGTTGCAGTAGGAAAGGCAGAGCAAGGCGAACGGCTCTTTTTGAAGAAGCGACAAGTCCCCTCGGTGCGATGACGCAACCCGTGCCCTCTTCATCACCGAGGTGAGGGCAGCCCACGATCGCGACAGGTGCCCCCTCCCCACCTCTGATCTGGGCTGCCCTCTACTATTTTAAGCCTATTTCGCCGTTACAGTTGTGTCGCCGTGCTCGGCGGCGCCCGACCTCGCTACGGCGCCCGTCCCATGCGAAAGCCCCTCTGCCCTCGACTCTGAAGACAAGTTCTGAAAACCGCCATTCTCCCGCCCGCCACAGGGGTTCCGAGACAGATGGGTCAGGCGTCGGCGGTATCCACTCGCCTCGAGGAGCGCCGGGGAGAGCCATCAGCGGTGGCTAGAGAGGGATGGCCTCGCCGGTGCCGCGGCGGCTGGCGTCTCTGGCGAGGCACAGGGCACGGATTATCTCTAGCATCTGGTCGTTCGGCAGGGGCTGGCGCCCGGTCTCGACCATCTCGACGAACTGGCTCATCACCCGCCAGTAGAAGTAGTCGGCGTCGGTGATGGGGATGTCGAGGCGCCCCTTCTGGCCGAAGACGGTGAGTTTCCACCCCGGCCTGCCTTCCTCGAGGCCGACCTGTAGGCCGAGGCGCCCGTCGCGCCAGCGATACTTGACGATGTCGAGGCCCGCCTCGCCGATGTTCTGGACGCTCTCGATGCCCGGGCCGTAGAGTTGCCAGAGCATGGCGAGGCCGTGGATGCCGTAGAAGACGAGTTCGTTGGGGTTGGCTGAGAGCGCGCACAGGATGCGGCCGAGTTCCTCGACCTCGGGCCGGGCCTCCTCGATCTCCCTGGTGAACTGAAGGCCGGAGGCGGAGAAGATGGGCACGCCGTGGGTCTCAGCCTTGGCGACCACGGCCTCGGCCTCCTCGATCGTGCCCGCCAGGGGCTTGTCTATGAACATCGGCTTGCCGAAGCGCCACAGCGGCTCCGCGAAACGGTAGTGGCGACACGTGCAGTCATCCGGGATGATGATGCCGTCCACGTCCTCGCCGCATTCGACAATGTCCCCACAGACCTGCTCGATGCCCACGACGGCGGCGAGGGTTTCGGCGTCCTCGCGTTGCTCGTCCCAGACCTTCACAACTCTCGCGTTCGTTATGCGCCGCCGGGCCGAGGGCTCTGGGCCGAAGCCATGGCGGTCCCACAGTTCGCGGCTCGCGCAGCCGTTGAACATGTGGGCGAAGTACTTGCCGTGGTAGAGCATCGTGCCGCCGACCATGCTCAGGCGAATCATTCCGGATTCTCCCCAACGCGCCTCATTGCCGCCTCGTCGCCAGGGCGCGATCCTGCTCCGTGGGCATTATGACGACACGGTAGCGGGGGTCGGTGACCCAGAGCCTGAAGTTCGGGTCGTCGCGGTAGTGTC
>CAYYCI010000406.1:0-4563 GCA_964470215.1 uncultured Planctomycetota bacterium | reverse complement strand
GGGGTGGCGACCAGGATGGTGTCTATGTCGGGGCGTTCGAGGATGCGGCGGAAGTCGTTGTATGTCTTGCAGTCGCGGTTGCCGTAGCGGCCATCCACCATCGCTTTCGCGGCATTTCGATGGTTCTCGATGACGTCGCAGACGGCAAGGACGCGCACTTCGCGGAAGCCCATGAAGGCGCGCATGTCGGCCCTGCCGCGTCCGCCCATCCCGATGCAGCCCATGGTGATGGCGTCGTTGGCCCCGAAGGCGCTCGAGCGGGCCACCACCGGCGCGGCGAAGGCCGCGGAAGCGGCCCGCTTCAGGAACTGGCGGCGACTTGCTCGTCGAGCGTTTCCCATTGCATCCTCCTTTCCCGCCCACGGCTTCTCGTGGAAAGCCATTTATAGCCTTCCACGGCGAAAAAGCAAGCAAGCGGGCAGGCAATCGGATGGGGTCGAGAAAAGTGTGCAATTCGTTCTGGCAAACTCCGCTGGGCTTTACCACAGGTTGTCCCCCCCCCTCGCCCCCCGCGCCGGCTCACGGCGGCGCCGCAGCACAAAGCAAGAAAGAGGAGTCGTGGTTATAGGGAAAATGTTGCGTTTCATGGAATATCCGGGATAATGGTAGTGGGAAGTTGACAAGGAGGGTCCGGGCCGCGAGTGCCCGCTCGGAGGTGGCAATGAGGCTCCACGGACACAATCTGTGGTTCGTGGTTTTAGTTTTTGTGGCGCTGATGGCCTGTGGGTGTCCGGCCAGGTACTACAAGGCCAACGCCGACCACGAGGTTTACCGACTAGTGGCGCGAAAGCAGCAGTGCGCGCTGGGTCGAGCGGCGACTTTCACCATCGAGCCACCGGGGCGTTCGCCGGGCGAGGACCTGCGCGGCGCCAAGGCGGGCCCGCCGCCGGCTGGGGCGCTCTCGCCCGACAAGGAGGCTGCGGAAAAACACGACGGGGTGCCGCCCATTCCGGGAGCGGTCCGCCTGGGCCTGCGCGAGGCCCTCGAGTTGGCCGCGCGCCACAGCCGCGAGTATCGGGCCGAGAAGGAGAAGCTGTATCTGACCGCCCTTGCTCTGACGGCCGAGCGCGACCAGTGGGAGCCGAGGTGGAGCGGGGTCCTGGACGCCAACGCCACCGATGGCGATGAATACGCCGGCTACGGCGTGGGGTCGAATTTCTCGGTCAGGCAACTTCTGGCCCTCGGCGGGGAGGTCACGGTCGGCCTGGCGACTGACCTTATGCGCTACACGAAGGGCGGCCCGACCCACACGGCGACCTCGCTGCTGACCGTCGAGGTTCTCCAGCCGCTGTGGCGCAACGCCGGCCGCCGCATCGCCCGCGAGAACCTCACCCAGGCCGAGCGCGAGGCCATCTATGCCGTCAGGGCGTTCGAGCGTTTCAGGAAGTCGTTCTGCGTGGAAGTGACCAGCCGCTACTACCGCATCCTCCAGCAGCGCGACGTGGTCCAGAACCAGTGGCGGAACTACCTGCGCCTGCGGCGCTCGCGTCAGGACACCGAGGCGATGGCCGAGGCAGGCGAGTTGCCGAAACTCCAGGTGGACCAGGCCCGCCAGGATGAGTTGGCGGCCGAGGCCCGCTGGGTGAGCGCCTTGCGGCAGTACCGCGAGCAACTCGACCAGTTCAAGCTCACGCTCGGGCTCCCGATGGAGGTGGCGATGGAGTTGGACCCCGGGGAGATAGACCGCCTGAGGCAGTTGGGCCTGCGCGAGGTCGGCCTCGGCGAGCGGCGCGCGGTCGAGGTGGCCTTGAGCCACCGGCTCGACCTCCTGACCGTGGCCGACCGCGTGGGCGACGCCGAGCGGAAGGTCGCGGTGGCTCGCAACGGCCTGGCCCCCGACGCGAACCTCCAGTTGACCGCCAGCGTGCCTTCCGACGGGCTTCATAAGCCCGTGAAATTGAAGCCCTCCGAGGGGACCTACTCGGCCGGCCTGAGCCTGGGCCTGCCGCTCGAGCGCACCGCCGAGCGGAATGCGTACCGGGAGGCGCTGATCGGCCTCGAGCAGGCACGGCGCAACGCGCAGGAGTTGCGCGACGAGGTGCAATTGAGCGTTCGACGCGACCTGCGGACCCTCAGCGAGGCGGCGCGGAATTACCGTATCCAGCGCGATAGCGTGGCGCTGGCCGAGCGGCGGGTGCGCGGCACCGAGGAGTTGCTCCGACGCGGTGAGGCCACCACCCGTGACCTCCTGGAGGCCAACCGCGCGCTCGTGGACGCACAGAACGCACTCACCCAGACACTCATAGACCACGCGCTGGCCCGCCTGGCGCTCTGGCGCGACACCGAGTTGCTCCAGGTGGACGAGCACGGCGTGTGGCGGGAAGTCGAGGGAAATGTCGGGCCGAAGGACTAAGGGCGCCCTATCCGCCGGAACGGGGTTGGCCGAGGAGTTCCCGGCCGTCGCGACCGGCGAGCCGCGACCGGAGGAGAAATGGCTGGCGGAGACGCCAGCCCCCAGCCCCGCGCCGCGGCGCCGCAGGCTCCTGGTCCGGCTTCTTGCGCTGGTCCTGGTTGCCGGGGTGGGGGTCGCCGCCGTCGTGGTGTTGACAGCGGAGAAAGCAGCGACCGGGACCAACCGGGCCACCTACGTGGCCAGCAGGGGAGACCTGCCGATCGTGATCGCCGAGACGGGCAGCCTCGACGCACTCGAGAGCGAGGTGATCAAGTCCCGCGTGGACGGCTCGACCACTATCCTGAGCCTCGTCGAGGAAGGCACGATCATCACCGAAGAGGACGTCAAGAGTGGGAAGGTGCTGGTCGAACTCGACTCCTCGCGGGTGCGCGACAAGTTGACCCAACAACAGATCACCTACGCGAGCGCCGAGGCGGCCTACAAGCAGGCCAAGGAAGCCTACGACATCCAGAAGAGCACCAACGAGAGCAACATCCGCGAGGCCGACCTGAACGTCAAGTTCAGCAAGATGGACCTCGAGGCCTACGTCGGGGAGGAGTTGGCCGACGCCGCCCTGGCGGGGAAGATCGACCTGTTGAAACTGGCCGAGCAGCTCTACCAGGAGGCGCGCGAACACCGCCAGCGCCTCGAGGGCCAGGTGGCTGCGGCGCTCAAGGGTGTGGAGCGCGCGCTGAAAGGACAGGAGACAAGCGAGGGACCGGACGAGGCGGGCCCTGTGCCCAAGGCCGTGAAAGCCCTGGGGGTGAGCGAGCCGGGGACCCAGACCCATCGCCTTGGTGGGAGTGCGCTTCAGCAAAAGCGCAAACTGGAAGCAGACATCTCCCTTGCCTACGAGGAGTTCAAGCGCGCCGCCGACAAGGTCATAAGTTACGCCAACCTCACCCGGCTGGGGGTGAAGAGCGCTCAGCAACTCGAGGCCGAGCAACTCGCCCTGATGCGCCAGCGGGTGACCCTGGAGCAGGCGCTCGCCGCGCGCGAACTCTTCCTGCGCTACGAGTTCCCGAAACAGGCCGAGCAACTCCTCTCGCTCTACCGCGAGCGCGGGCGCGAGCTCGAGCGGATCAAGGCCCGCGCCCGCGCCGCACTCGCACAGGCCGAGGCAACCCTGAAGTCCGCCGAATCCAAGTACATCGTCCAGAAAGCCGAACTCGAGGACCTCCAGGAACAACTCCGCAACTGCGTCATTCGCGCGACGAAGCCCGGCCTGGTGGTCTATGCCACGACCGGGCGCCACTGGCGCTACCGTGGCGAGCCCGTGCGAGAGGGCGGCACGGTCTACGAGCGACAAGACATCCTCAAACTCCCCGACCTCTCGACCATCGCCGTCAGGCTGCGAATCCACGAGTCGGTGGTGGACAAGGTCAAGGTCGGCCTCCCCGCGCGGGTGAAGGTGGACGCCTTCCCCAAGCGCCAGT
This sequence comes from uncultured Planctomycetota bacterium, assembly GCA_964470215.1. GTDB lineage: Bacteria > Planctomycetota > PUPC01 > DSUN01 > DSUN01 > CAYYCI01. The sequence continues at coordinate 735 of CAYYCI010000406.1, read as the reverse complement.
TCACCGGTAAGGTCATCAAGGTCGCAATGATGCCCGCATCCGACTCCTCCTGGCTCAATCCCGACCTGAAAGAATACGAAACCATCGTGGACATCATAGGCGATAAGACCGGCCTGAAGCCGGGAATGTCCGCACAGGTGGAAATTGACGTCAAGACCCTCAAGAACGTCTTACAGGTTCCCATCCAGGCGATAACTGCCAGGAAAGGCAAGACGATCGTCTACGTGGTCGGCCCCGACGGGCTCGAGGAGCCCCGGGAGGTGGAGGTGGGGGAGTCGAACGACACGATGGTCGAGATTCGCAGCGGGCTGCGCGAGGGCGAGCGCATCCTCCTCGAGGCCCCTCAGATCGTCCTCGCCAAGGAAGAGGAAGAGAAGCCCGAGGAAGGTGAGGAAGAGGAGGCAATCGCCCCGCCACCGCGGCCCCCCGCTGCGGGCCAGAAAGGCCCCGCCCGGCGTCCCGGCCAACCCCAGGGTGGCGTCCGCCCGGGTAAGACAGGGGGTGGCGCGCGCCCGGGGCAGCCGCAGGGGACCGGCCAGCGCAAGCCGCCGCGCCGCAGGCCCCCGGCGCGTCCGCCGGCTTCCTGAGGGGGCGCACGACGTGCCGATCGCCGAGGTCCGCGAACTCGTCAAGACCTATCAGATGGGCGCGACGGAGGTCCGCGCCCTCCGAGGCGTGAGCCTGGGGTTCGAGGAGGGGGACTACGCCGCCATAGTCGGGCCGAGCGGCTCGGGA
>CAYYCI010000405.1:0-4570 GCA_964470215.1 uncultured Planctomycetota bacterium | reverse complement strand
CGCAAGACAGGGGGCCAGGACCCTCGTCGTCGAGATGCTCCACGGCCTCGGAGGGGTGGGAACGCTCGGCGCCATATCCGGCTACTACTGGGGCAACCGCGTCGGGTTCTCCAAGGAGGTCCTCGACGGCAAGAGCCGTTGGGGCATCCAGGAGAAGATGGAATGGTGGCGGCGCGAACTCCGCAAGGCCGGCGCCGACATCTGGTTCGGCACAATCGGCTGCGGCGCGTTCCTCCGCGACGGCAAGATCGCCGGCGCCGTCCTCGCCACCCCATACGGCCGCGGGGTCGTCATGGCCAAGGTGGTCATTGACGCCACGGGCAACTCCGATGTGGCCGCGGCGGCCGGGGCGCCGTGTATCTACACCGATGCCTCCGACATCGCCCTCCAGGGCACCGGCCTCCCGCCACGATACCTCGGCCGCGACTACACCAACACCGACTACACCATCACCGACGAGACCGACATGGTGGACGTGACGAACCTGTTCCCCTACGCCAAACTGAAGGCCGGCGACGCATTCGACCTCGGGCAACTCATAGACACCCGCGAGCGCCGCCGCATCGTCGGCGAGTTCACCATCACCATCCTCGACCAGATTCTCGGCCGCACCCATGCCGACACCGTCATCCAGGCATACTCCGACTTCGACACCCACGGCTACACCATGGACCCCTACTTCACCCTTCGCCACCCGCCGCGCGGCCGCGGGGTGATGACCAACATCCCGTATCGCTCGCTGCTCCCTCGCGGGCTCGAGGGCATCCTGGTCGTGGGCCTGGGGATCAGCGCCCATCGCGACGCCGTGCCACTGATCCGTATGCAACCCGACATCCAGAACGGCGGCTACGCCGCCGGAGTGGCCGCCGCGATGGCGGCAAAGGTCGGTGGCTCGACCAGGAGCATCAACCTCAACGCCCTCCAGAAACACCTCGTCGAGATCGGGAACCTCAAGCCGAACGTCCTCGCCGACCAGGACAACTTCCCCCTCCCCCGCGAGAGAATCCAGCAGGCCGTCGAGGATGTCCGCCAGAGCTACAAGAACGTGGCCGTCCTTCTCGCCCACCCGAAAGAGGCCATCCCCCTGTTGCGAAATGCCTACGCCAACGCCCGTGACGAGAACGCCCGCCTCATCTACGCCCACATCCTCGCCACTCTCGGCGACCCCACCGGCGCCGACACCCTCCTCGAGGCCATCCGCAAGGCGCCAGACCTCGGAAAGGGATGGCGCTACCGCGGAATGGGCCAGTACGGCCGCAACATGAGCATGGTGGACGCCTACGTCTACGCCCTCGGCCGCGCGGGCGCCAAGCGAGCCACCCCGGTCATCCTCGAGAAGATGAAACTGCTCGGGCCCGACGACGCCTTCTCCCACTTCCGCGCCATCGCCCTCGCGCTCGAGCGCCTGCGCGACCCTCGCGCCGCAGAACCGCTGGCCAAACTCCTCTCGACCCCGGGCATCCGCGGCCACGCAATCCAGACCGTCCAGCAGGTCGTCGAGCGGGGCAAGACCTCGAGGAGTTGGACCGCCACGGCTCCCAGGAGCAACGCCCTGCGGGAGTTGTTCCTCGCGCGAGCGCTCTTCCGTTGTGGCGATTATGAGGGCCTCGGGCGCAAGGTCCTAGAGGAGTACACCCGGGACGTCCGCGGCCACTTCGCTCGCCACGCGGCCGCCGTCCTGGCCAAGGAAGCCAAATGACCTCACCGCGTCGGGGAGAACCCGGCAGAGGAATTCGCGGGGAGGGACGGCCCGGCTACAGGCGCCTGTCCAGGCACGGTGATAAGGTCAGAAGGCGTCCTGGAAGAGTTCGATGTCCCACCCTCGGCCCTCGGCGGCCGGGGTGAGGGCGACGACGTCGAATCGGCATGGGAGGTCGGTGAGGTCATAACGCTGGAGAAAGAGTTGTGCGAGGCGACGGAGCCTGGCCTGCTTGCGGCGGTCCACGCCCACCTCGGGCGGGCCGAAGTCGCAGCGTCGTCGGCTCTTGACCTCGACGAAGACGATCATCCCCTGGTCGAGTGCGACGATGTCAATTTCGCCGAGGTGTGTGGAGAAGTTGCGCTGGGCTATCTTGTAGCCCTGGCGCTCGAGGAAGCGTGCAGCGGCGTCCTCGGCCTCGCGTGCGTCGAGGCGCTCGCCCAATCTGTGGCCCCCGGGATGTTTCAGCGCACGCGTGCGCGCTTGCCCACGCGCTGGCGCATGTAGTAGAGTTTGGCCCTGCGGATTCGCTTCTGGGGCTTCTTGCGGACGACGACCTTGACGAGTTTTGGCGAGTGGAGTGGGAATACTCGCTCGACACCCTCGCCCTGGACGATGCGCCTGACGGTGAAGGTTTCGCGGGTGCCGGAGCCTTTTCTTGCGATCACGTCGCCGGTGAAGACCTGGACGCGCTCCTTGTCGCCCTCGACGATTCGGACGTGGACGTCCACGGTGTCGCCGACCTCGAATTGGGGGATTTCGTCGCGCAGGTGTTGGCGTTCGAGTTCGTGGACTTCGCGTTTCATTTGGTTTCTTCCTTTCCTGAGTGTTTTGCCAGGAGGTCGGGGCGTCGGGCGAGGGTGCGGCGCCTGGCCTGCTCTTCTCGCCAGGCGCGTATCCTGGCGTGGTTCCCCGAGAGGAGGACTTCGGGGACGGCCATTCCGCGGAAGACCGGCGGCCGCGTATACTGGGGATAGTCCAACACCCCGTCCTCGAAGGACTCTTGTCGGGCCGACTCTGGGTCGCCCAGGGCGCCGGGGAGGAGGCGTGTGACGGTCTCGAGGACGACCATCGCGGCGACCTCACCGCCGGCGAGGATGTAGTCTCCGATGGAGAGTTCCTCGGCTCCGAGGCCGATGCGGATGCGCTCGTCGAAGCCCTCGTAGCGGCCACAGAGGAGCATGATGCGCGGCTCGGCGGCCAGTTCGCGGGCGAGGGCCTGGTCGAAAGTGGGGCCCTGGGGGCTGAGAAGGAGCCTGCGGGCAGGGGGCCGAGCAGCGGCGTCCGCTGCCTCGACGGCGTCGAAAACCGGTTGTGGCATCATGACCATTCCCGGCCCGCCGCCGTAGGGGCGGTCGTCCACCTTGCGGTGGCGGTCGGTGGTGTAGTCGCGGATGTCCCACAGGTGGATTTCGACGAGGCGCTTTTCGCGTGCGAGGCGCACGATGCTCTCGTCGAGGAAACCGCGGAAGATGCCCGGGAAGAGTGTGAGGATGTCGAATCGCATGGCGGGGTGGTTCAGGCCTGTTGGGCCTTGGCTTGCTTCCTGCGCTCTTTTTGTTTTTTTCGCCGGCGGGCCTTGCCGGTGAAGTTGACGTAGATGCCGTTGCGCTTGAGGATGGTCCTGACGGCCTCGGTCGGCTGCGCGCCGCGGTCGAGCCAGTAGAGGATGCGCTCTCGGTTCAGGGTGACCTTCTTGTTGTCGTCTGGCTCGAGGGGGTCGTAGTGGCCGAGGGGCTCGTCAATGGCGCGGCCGTCGCGTGGGGCCCTGGCATCGAAGGCGGCGATGCGATAGAAAGGACGGTTGCGGTGTCCGAATCGTTTGAGCCTTAGTCTAACCACTGTGGCGAGGCCTCCAACTGGACGCGGCCTTCAGCCCCCGAATCCGAACATCGGGCGGCCTCGGCGGCGCATCTGTTTCATCATCTTCTTGATCTGCCGAAACTGCTTCAGCAGCGAGTTGACGTCCTGGGGCGTCGTGCCGGAGCCGGCGGCGATGCGTCGGCGTCGGCTGGCGTTGATTACCTCGGGGTGGGCGCGCTCCTGCGGGGTCATCGAGTAGATGATGGCCTGGACTTGGTCGAAGTCCTTTTCGTCCACCTCCTCGGCCCCGAGGAGTTTGTCGCCGAATGGGAGCATCTGGAGGAGGCTCTTGATGGGTCCCATCTTTCGGACTTCTTCGAGTTGGTGGACGAAATCCTCGAGGGTGAAAGAGACGTCACGGAGTTTTTTCTGGAAGGCGGTTGCCTTTTCGCGGTCCATGGCCTCCTGGGCGCGTTCGACGAGGGTCTTGATGTCGCCCATGCCCAGGATGCGGTCGGCCATACGGTCGGGGTGGAACTCCTCGAGGGCTTCGAGTTTCTCGCCGACGCCTGCGAACTTTATGGGCTTTCCCGTGACGGCCCTGATGCTCAGGGCGGCCCCGCCGCGCGCGTCGCCGTCGAGCATGGTCAGGACGATGCCGTCGAGCTCGAGCTGGCGGTTGAACTCCGCGGCGCTGTTGACGGCGTCCTGGCCGGTCTGGGCGTTGCAGACCAGGAGGATTTGGTCGGGTTCTATGCGTTGGGCGATCTCGCGGACCTCGGCCATCATGGCCTGGTCAATGTGGAGGCGCCCGGCGGTGTCGAGGATCACGGTGTCGTGGCCGTTTTTCTCGGCGAACCGCAGGGCTTTCTTGCAAACGCGCGGGGGCGAGGAGTTGCGGTCGGAATAGGCCGGCAGGTCGGCCTCGGCGCCGACCTGCTCGAGTTGGTCCACGGCGCCGGGTCGCTGGAGATCGGCAGCCACGAGCAAGGGCTTGCGGCCCTTCTTGCGCAGGTAGATGCCCAGTTTCCCCGCCGTGGTCGTCTTGCCGTGGCCCTGGAGGCCGCA
>CAYYCI010000404.1:0-4581 GCA_964470215.1 uncultured Planctomycetota bacterium | reverse complement strand
AGAGTCCTAATACTTTGATAAACGTGTGCACGAACTGCACAGCGAGGGAATTTCCGGCAGGTCGCCGAAAGCGAAAGACATTCATATCGCCATCTCCAGTGAGGTTCGTTAGCCGAGCGGTACGGGCTACCAAATGGCCCACACCTTTTTGCTCTTTATGGCGTACAAACTAACCGGGTCTGGCTGAACGCTGGCTGAACACTGTGGAAACAAGCTCGCAATGCCGCCGAATCCAGGTGCTCAGGCGATTGGTCGAGGAGTTCCCCTCGAGTCCCTTCGCCGAGGCGGCCCGCCGCAGGCTGGGCCTGGCGCCCTCGATCCCAGTGGTGAAGCCTGGCGGACGCTATAGCGTGCAGGTGGCGGCGTTCGCGCTGGCGGCGAACGCCGCGCGCCACGCGGCATTGCTGCGGGAGCGGGGCTATCCGGCCTCGGTGGTGCCCAAGTCGAGCGGTGGAAGGACGCTCCACACGGTCCGCATCGGCCCATATGCCACGAAGGCCGAGGCGCAGGTTCTCGCCACACGGCTCCGCCGCGAGGGCTTCGAGGCCATTGTCCTGGCGAATTGACAGGCCCGGCGAGGGCGGCTATACTTCGGCGATGCCATGGTGGTGATGATAGACAACTACGACTCGTTCACCTACAACGTGGTCCAGTGCATCGGGAGCATGGGGGCCGAGGTCGAGGTCTATCGCAACGACAAGATCACGGTCAAAGAGATCGAGGCGAGGGGACCGAGCCACATAATCATTTCTCCCGGTCCGTGCACTCCTCGCGAGGCGGGCATCTCGAACGAGGTCGTTCGCCACTTCGCGGGGAAGGTGCCGCTGCTGGGGGTTTGTTTGGGTCATCAGTGCATCGCCTTCGCGCTCGGAGGGGAGGTGGTGCGGGCCGAGCGCCTCATGCACGGCAAGACCTCGATGATCCACCACGACGGCAAGGGGGTGTACCGCGACCTGGCGAACCCCTTCGAGGCCACGCGCTACCACTCGCTGATCGTGCGTGAGGAGACCTTGCCGGAGTGTCTCGTGCCCACCGCCCACACTCCCGAGGGGGAGTTGATGGGCGTACGCCACAAGGAGTTCCCGCTCGAGGGGGTGCAGTTCCATCCCGAGTCGTTCCTGACGACCGAGGGTCCGAGGCTGCTGAGGAACTTCCTGGAGATGTCGGTCGCGTAGGCGAGCCGTCCCGAGCGCCCGGGAACCTGCCGTTGCCACCGCGCCCCCCAACTGCCGGCTCCGTCGGCCCACGGAGCCAACATCGCTCCACGCCACACAGGAGGAACCGATGGCGCATTTCGCCGACCGACTCGCCGAGGCCGTTGACACCAAAGGCAATCCCTGCTGCGTGGGCCTGGACCCGCGGGTCGAACTGATTCCACGGGGCCTGCGCGAGCAGGTGATCGGGGATGAGCCGCTCAGTTGCGAGGCCGCCGCGCGCCTGGTCGGAGTGTTTTGCAGAGAGGTCGTGGACATCGTGGCGCCGCTGGTGCCGGTGGTAAAGGTCCAGGCGGCATTCTTCGAGCGTCTCGGCCCACCGGGCTACCAGGCATACGTCGAGACGGTCCGCCATGCCAGGAAGCGCGGGCTGATAGTGATCGCGGACGTCAAGCGCTCGGACATCGGTTCGACCGCGGGTGCGTATGCCGAGGCCCACCTGGGCGTGGCCTCGGTGGAGGGGGTGGAAGTCTTCGATCTGGGCGCCGATGCCTGCACGGTCAACCCCTATTTCGGCCTCGACGGCGTCGAGCCGTTCATCAACCAGGCCGTCACCCACGACCGCGGGGTCTTCGTCATCGTCCGCACGACCAACCCTGGTGCCGAGACCATCCAGGGACTGGCGTGCAAGGGAGTGCCGCTGTTCGTGCGGATCGGGGCGCTTGTCCACCAGTGGGGCGAGGAACACGTGGGGCGGACGGGCTACAGTTGCGTGGGGGCGGTGGTCGCGGGCACACAGCCGGCCGACGCCGAGAAACTGCGTCGGCTGATGCCCCATGCATATTTCCTGGTTCCGGGTTTCGGCGCGCAGGGGGCCGGACCGGCCGAGGTGGCCAAGGCTTTCGACAGCGGGGGGCGGGGGGCGATTGTCAGTTCCTCGCGGGCGGTGATCTTCGCCCACCGGCGTGCGCCCTACGACCGCGATTTCGGGGAGGAGCGGTGGCGCGAGGCCGTCGAGGCCGCCACCCGCCACATGATCGAAAGCATCAGGACCATCACCGGCCCGCTGCTCTAGTCGCCCGGGCGAGCAGGTCGGCGTAGAGGGCCTCGTGGCGCTCGACCATCGCCTCGAGGGGGAAGTGGGCGGCGACGTGTGCGCGCCCCGCCTCGGCCAGACGCGCCGCACGCTCCGGCTCGTCGAGCAACCGCGCTACCGCTGTCACTATCGCCGGCACGTCCCGCGGCATCACCAACACCCCCGTTAGGCCGTCCTCGATGATGTCCGTGACGCCCTCGACGCGAGTCGCCACGACCGGGACGCCCGCCGCCAGAGCCTCGAGGACCACGTTCGGCATGCCCTCCCACAAGGACGCCAGGACGAATACGTCGGTGGCCTTCAGGACGGGGGCCACGTCGTCGCAGCGCCCGAAGAAGGTCACGTGGGGGTCGAGGCGCAGTTGGCGGGCGAGCCCGCGGAGTTCTTCCTCCTGCGGGCCGGCCCCTACGAGCAGGAAGTGGCACTCCGGACGCGAATGGTGGAGCGAGGCGGCCGCGCGGAGGAAGTAGGACATCCCCTTCTGTTCGTGGAGGCGGCCGATTGTGGTTATCAGCGGCCTTTCGGGGGCGAGGCCGAGTTTCTCCTTGAATGAGGGGTCGCGGCCCTGGAAACGCGCGACATCCACCCCATTGGGGATAACCAGGAGTTTCTCGCGTGGAAAGCCGCCGGCGGCGTAGTAGTCGCGCACGCCGGTCGAGACACACACCAGCGCGTCCACGAGCCAGTGGGTGCGACACTCGAGGCTTCGGCGGCGGGGCCGAGTGCGCTCAGCCACCCGCGCCGAACCCACCACCGCCCCGACCCCCGTTGCGATGGCGGCTATCCGCGCCGCCATGTTGGCGTGGAAGAGGAAGCTGTGGACGATCTCCGGCTGGCTCTCGCGGATGATGCGCCGAAGGCGCCAGAGGGTGCGAATGTCGGTCTTGCCGCGCGCGCTGAGCGCCCGCACGGGGATGCCGGAGGCGATAAGCATTCCGCCTATGGGGCCCTCGGCGGTCAGTGAGACGACCTGTGGGTCGAGGCCATTGCGGAGCCTGGTGGCTAGCTCGAAGAGCGCCTTTTCGGCACCCCCGACGCCGAGTTCGGTTATCACATAGAGGATGCGAGCCATGGCGCACCGGTTCCCGGAGGGCCGCTCTCACGCCCTCGGGTGGGCCTTGTCGTAAACCTTCTTGAGCTTCTCGGTGGTCACGTGGGCATAGACCTGGGTGGTGGCGATACTGGCGTGGCCGAGGAGCTCCTGGACAGCGCGGAGGTCGGCCCCGCGATTGAGCATGTGGGTGGCGAAACTGTGGCGGAGGGTGTGGGGGCTGACCTGGTCGCTGAGGCCCGCGGCGCGGGCATACTTGTTGAAGATGCGGCGGATGCCGCGCTCGGAGAGGCGCCCGCCCGCCTTGTTGATGAAAAGCGCCCGGCGATGGACCCGTCGCCCCCGCGCTATCGCGCTCCGCACCGCCAGGTAGTCGCGCAGGGCCTCGATGGCCGGCCGCCCCAGGGGCACGAGCCGCTCCTTCTTGCCCTTTCCTCGCGCCTTGACAACCTCGCCGATCAGGTCCACGTCCTCGATGTTCACGGCGGCCAGTTCCCCGATCCGCATTCCGGTGCTGTAGAGCATCTCGAGGATGGCACGGTCGCGGCGGCCGGCCACGGAGGCGCGGTCGGGACGCTCGAGGAGACGGACGACTTCGGCCTCGTCGAGAAAGGTAGGCAGGCGTTGCCTGCGGCGGGGGAGGGTGAGGCTCGTGGCCGGGTTGTCGCTCACCACCCCTTCGCGGATCAGGAACTTGTAGAAGGAGCGCAGACAGGCGACCTTCCTGGCCACAGTTGTCCGCGCTGCCCCCTGGCGCCGCATGTGGGCCAGGTAGTGGCGAAGGTCGAGGGTCGAGACCTGCCTGGGGTCGAACTCCCCGTCGCGGTTGATGAACCGCGCGAAGGCGGCCAGGTCGCCCGCGTAGGCCCTCAGGGTCTGGTGGGAACATCCCCGTTCGCTCTCGAGGTAGCCGAGGAAGCGGTCCACGTAGAGGGACATCCCCTAGCCCTCGTCGTCTGGGAACCCGGCGAAATCGAAACACCAGCGCGTGCGGCGAATCTCGTTCAGGCGCAGTTCGATGAGCATGCGGACCACGACTGGCATGGCTCGGCGTTCGCGCGCCGCCCACCAGAGGATATCCACGTTCTCCGCACCCCCGCGCACCATCTCGACAACTTCGTCCATGAGAGCGGGGTGTGTGGCGAAGAGGGTTCTTAGCCGACCGAATCGCCACGGCTCGAACTCGCGCCAGCGCCTCTCGCCGAGGAGGTGTTCCAGCCAGCGATGCCGGAGCCAGATGGTCCAGTGGCGGCGGTGCCAGTCCTCGATGGCTTTCTGGC
>CAYYCI010000403.1:0-4593 GCA_964470215.1 uncultured Planctomycetota bacterium | reverse complement strand
GCGAGACCGGCTTGCGGAAGTAGTCGTAGGCCCCGGCCCGCATCGCCTCGATCGCCGAGTCGGCCGACCCAGCGCTCGAGAGCGGCATCACCATCGTCTGCGGCGCCACCGACTTGAACCGCGCTACCAACTCCGGACCCGGAACCCCCGCAGAGTCCAGGTCTATCACTACCAGGTCGTAGGAGTCTTCCTGGGCGAGTTCCAGCGCCGCGAGCGGATCCCCCAGGACCACCACTGCGCAGCCCTCAGCCTCGAGGACCACACGGACCTCCTTGGCCTCCGCGGCATCCAGGCCAGCCAGGATGGCATGCTGAGGCTCGGCAGCCGAGGCCCGACCCGCGCCCGGCGCAACCGCTCCCCTCCGCTTCTGTTCCGAAGTCTCCACCGGCTTCCCGCCTATGCCCCAGGAGCTCTCCCGCCTCTAGGACTCTACCACCTGGAAGTTCAGAGTCAAGAAAAAAAGACAGCATTGAGCCTGACTATTCGCCTTGCCGCCACTTGCGTCAGAAATTAACCAGTGCGCCGCTCCGCAGCGCCCGCACCAGCGCGCCGAACGCCTCTGTGTCGAACCTCTCGCCGGCCTCCGCGTTCAGGCTCATCAACGCCTCCTTGACCGCCTCGGGACGCCTCCGCCCCTCTGCCGCCGCCTCGACCCGACGCTCGAACTCGTCCGCCAGACCGACAATGCGGGCAGAGCGCGGTATCTGGTGTCCCACGAGCCGCTTCGGACCGCCAGAGCCGTCGAGCCGCTCCAGGTGCGCCTCCACCGCCGCAGCAACCTCGCCAAGTCCGTCTATCTCCCGCAACATCCTCGCGCCAAGCGTCGCATACTCGAACCGCGCATCCTCCCGCTGGAAGGCACCCTCCGGAGCGCCGATCTTCCCGATCTCGTGGAGCAGCGCCGCCAACTCGACCACCCGACGCTCCGCAGCCGGCAAGCCCATCGCCTCGCATATCGCCTCAGCACACGCCAGCACCCGCTCGCTGTGTCCCTCCCGCGCCGTCGGCGACGCCTGCTCGTGAGCACGTACCAGAGTGCGGAAGACGGACATCAATTGCCGCCGACTCTCCTCCTCCGCGCGCGTCGCCTCCACCGCCACCGCACTCTGGAGCGCTATCCCCGTCACCAACCGCAGATGCTCATCCGTGAACGCGTGCTCCAACGACCCGCTGTGGAGGTAAAGCACCCCCTCGAGGTGCTTGTGCGCCAGGAGCGGCGCACAAACCACCGACCGAACCCCCTCCATCACCACACTGTCCGAACCCGAAAACCGGGAGTCGCTCAGAGTATCCGAAACCAGTATCGCTCGGTTATGTTGAAGCGCCCGCTTGATGATCGTCGTCGAGACCTTCAGACGGCTCCGCTCCACCCGCCGAGCGTGGCCCGCGGGAACCAGCCGCCCCCCCTCGTGCATGAACACATACACCGCGTCCGCCGGAGTGGCCTTCAGAGTTATCTCACAAACCTTCTGCATCAGCGAATCCACGTCGAAGGCGGAACTGACCGCCTTGGCCACGTCGCAAAGCACCGAGTAGTGGACGCTCGCCTCGTGGGTCTGCGGCTCGCTCGGCCCGGCGGTCTCGGTCTCCAGGGATAGTTCCACCGTCGAGCCCAGGTCCTCCTCCCCGCTGGTGAACTCCGGCATCGCCTTCGCCTGTGCACCTCGCTCCTCGAAGACCAGCCGCGTCGAGCCGATCCGAATCTGGTCCCCCACCCGCAACAGCGCCTCGTCCTCGGGCGCCAGACGCTCGTCGTTCAGAAACGTCCCGTTGCGGCTCCCCAGATCCCGAATGAAGAACATGTCCCCCACCGAGAAAATCTCGGCGTGCTGGCGCGAGGCGGCAGAGTCCAGAACCTGGACCTCCCCCTCCCTCCCCAGGCGCACCACCTCGCTGGAAAGCTCGATCACCTTTCCTTGTGCAGGACCGTTCTTGAAGCGGATTTGCGGCATCGCCAAACGCCCCTGTGGGGGAGGAGAGCCGGGGCCCGCTCGCCACACGGCACAATCATACTACCCCCCACACCGACTGTCAAGACCGCCAAACCGCCCCATCCCACCGTGGGCGGGCCATCGCCGCCACGCCCCCCTGTGTGGGCATGGCGCCCCTGACCCGCAAACCCATTGTCCTGTAGGCGGGGCGTCTCGCCCCGCGCCGGCAGGATTTCACCGCACAGGCACAGAGAACACAGGGACGGCGCGCAGAGGCGAAAAGACCCACGTTCTCGGTTTTGCGCGGGCCGGGGCTGTGGGGTATTGTCTTTCTGCGGTTGAGGCGCGTGGGGTCGCCGCCGCCCTCTGCCGTTCACTTCTTCTCGTGCGAGGAATGACCGATGCAGGCAATCGTCCTACTCGACTATGTGGGGACCGGCGCGTTCGCCGTCTCCGGGGCGCTCAAGGCTGTGCGCAAGCAGATCGACCTCTTCGGCGTGGCGGTCCTGGCGACTGTGACCGCGATAGGCGACGGTGTGGCTGGCGACCGCGTTGACGATCGCGCTCCGCCTGGCCAGCATGGCCTTCCGCTGGCGTTTGCCCCGCCGGACTCTTGCCCGAAGGGGTCCCGGCAATGAGGCCGAGGCGCGCCGCGCGGCCTGTGACGAACCAAAGCCAGCCCCGCGGCCAGGGGGCAGTGGGTGGTGCGACGGACGGGGCAGCGGGTTATTTCAGGACGTCGCGCAGGATGTCTATGATTATCTCGCGGCCCTTGACCTTGTCCACCTCGTAGTCTGGCCGCTTCCCGGGGGTCCAATCCACGTAGCCGGCCCGCCGGCCGCTCCCCGCGTAGTAGGCCAGGATGCGCACCGAGTGTTTCGGGTCCTTCCGCGCCTCGTAACTCTTCAAAAGGGCGTCCTCGAGCGTGGCCTCTACCTCGTCCTCGTCGAGCTCGCCTGGCACCTGGATGTGGACCTCGTAGCGGTCTCGGCGGTTCAGGTAGCCTTGCTGGAGGACCTTGAAGTTCTTGACGTCGCGGGCCTTGAACTGGCGCCTGAGGACGATGACCCGCTTGCGCAGGTCGGCGATGCGCTTCTGGGCCTCTCGGGCCTCGGTTGTCCCAGGATAGCGGTCTATGACCTTCTGGTAGAGGGCGATGACGTGGGCCTTCGCGCCGTCGCGGCCCTCGGTGGCGGTGGCCTGCCCGAGCAGGGCGCGCGGGAGCAGCGGGCTGTTCGGATGCCGCACCGGCAACTCCGAGTAGGCCGCGATGGCCGCCTCGTAGCGCTCGAGGCCCTCGAGAACCTGGCCGCGCATCAGCAGGCCCTCGGGAGCCAGTTTCGCGGTCGGATACCTCGTCACCAACTCGTCGAGGGCCGCCAGCGCGCCGGTCAGGTCGCCGCGATCGCGGGCGCCGGCCGCCGTGAAGAACAACACCAGCGGCTTGTAGCCGAACTCGCTGTTGGCCTCGATGAGCGCGGCGAGGCTCTTGGCCCTAACCGCTGCCTTGGCCTTCGGGTACTTCTCCACCAGGTCGGCGAGTTCCCGCCTGGCCGCTGCCACCCGGCCCTCCGCCAGCCACGCGCGCGCTATCGCGTAGCGGGCGTCGGGGACGCGCGGGTCCTGGGGGTAGAGGAACGTGAACCGCTCGAACTCCAGGATAGCGAATTGCGTTTGACCACGGCCGGCAAGTTGGCTCGCGAAGGCGAACTGCTTGTCGGCGTCGCTCGCGGCGACCGCCAGCGCGCACGTCGAGGCCACGAACACCAACACGAGGCCACGCGTCTTCATCTCGCGCCCTCCTTGGGGCAAGCCGGCCGGCTCAATCCTCCTGGGGCCAGTCGGTGATCCGCTCCCCTGCAAGGTAACAGAACCTCTTCCAGGTGAACTGGCGGCCCGAGATGGGACACCGCAGGGTGGCCGACTTCTCGTCGGCCGAGACCACCTCCCAGTCGCCCTTACGGGGGCCGTCCTCGATGCGGATTCTCTCGCCAGCCTGGAACGGGTATTGGCGGAAGAAGACCACCTTCTGCTGGCTCACCCGCCTTGCTCCTGGCCCTCGACCGGGAGCTGGATTTCGGTCTTGAGTTCCTCCGGCTTTGCCGAGCCGGGGTGGACGAGATAGACCTCCCTGGGCGGGCCGGCGGGGCTCGTCCCCTCGACCGACAGCCAGGCCAGGAGTTCGGAGTAGTGTGCCGGCATCTCGCTGTAGGGTCCCTCGACCACCACCGAGAGCGCCTCGGTGGCCGGCAGGGTTCTTATCCTCACCTCGCTGCTGCCCTCGGTGCCCTCGGGGACGGGGAGGCAGACCTCGAAGTGCCCGGCGTTCCAGTCGATCTGGTCGGGCGGCTCGAGGAAGGTGGTGAACGCCTGGCCCGCAGGCTCGACCCTGGCCTGTTGGGCCCAGGAGAAGAGTCTGTGGTACACCTGGCCGATCTCGCCGTACGGCCCGACGTGTTCGATGCACGCGACGGTTTGTGCCTGAAGGGTTTTCCTCTTGGGTCGTTCCACCTGGCTTGCCCTTTCGCGCGGGGGGTGTTGCTCGCCCTTCGCCAATGCCCATTGTAACCCCGCCGGCGCGCCGGAGTCAAGAAAGCAGGCGCCGAAGAGTGTGGCCCCTGATTATGGGGTTCTCGATAACCCCGTCGGCGGCGGGTGGGGA
>CAYYCI010000402.1:2963-4596 GCA_964470215.1 uncultured Planctomycetota bacterium | reverse complement strand
TTTCCTTCTCGCCTGGCAATTGTTTGCGGTGCAAAAAGCGTGCCAAAGCCCACAGGCTCCGGCGCACTGACCTCTCGGGCTTCCTCATAGATGTGCCACCGACACCTTGTCCACAATGTCCACCCTGTCCACTATGTCCGTGGCCAGGGTCGGACTGAAAAAGACTTTGGGGCGTGTGGGCTTCCTGATAGAGCCGTTTGCCCGGCGCTTTCGTTCCGGGAGTTGATCTTCCCTACGGACGGCGCTAGGTTGTGCGCGAGCGCCGAACGGGAGAAACGTGATGAACGAGAAACTGACGCGGCGGAAGTTCCTGGGGCGCGCTGGCGGCCTGGCGACCATCACCCTCGCCACCAACATCCTCGGGGCCAACGAGCGGCTGAACCACGCCTGCATCGGGGTCGGTGGGATGGGATGGGCCGACCTCCACAACTTCAAGAGCCACCCGAAAGTCCAGATAGTGGCCATGTGCGACGTCGACCGCAACCACCTGGAGCGGGCGGCCAGGTTGATCCCCGGCGTCAGGAAGTACTCCGACTGGCGCGAACTCCTCGCCAAAGAAGGCGAGAAGATCGACTCGGTCAACGTCACCGTGCCCGACCACATGCACGCGCCGATAACGATGACTGCCCTGCGGGCGAGGAAACACGTCTATTGCCAGAAGCCTCTGTGCCACGACGTGGCCGAATGCCGGGCTATTGCCCAGGCCACCAAGCAGGCCGGGGTGGTCACCCAACTGGGGACCCAAAATGCCTCGGACATCGGCTCGAGGATGGCCGTCCAATTCCTCCGCCAGGGCATCGTGGGCAAGGTCAAGAGGGTGATCCTGTGTGCGAATCGCCCGGGTGCCATCGAGCGTTATCGCCTCAAGGGGCCGAGGCCCCCGAAGGGCCAGCCCCCGCCGCCAAACCTGGCGTGGGACCTGTGGCTGGGCACGGCGCCGGTGAGGCCCTACGTGCCCCGAATCTATCATCCGACCCTCTGGCGCGCGTGGCAGGATTTCGGCACCGGGTGGTCGGGGGACATCGGCTGCCACGTCTTCGACGCGGTGTGGAAGGGCCTGCGGCTGACGGCGCCGAAGAGCGTCGTCGCCGAGGTCCAGAAGTCGTGGCGGGAGTCGCCGGCCCGTCGCGCCGACAACTGGCCCCAGAGCGACCACATCACCTGGACCTTCCCGGGTGGGGAGAGTGTCGAGGGCAAGGAACTGCCCATCGAGTGGTTCGACGGCGAGTTCTTCCCGCCCGAGGACGTCCAGAAGATGGCGGGGATGGAGCGCTATCCTCCCGAGTCCTCGATGGTCATAGGCACCGAGGGGGCGTTGCTCCTGCCGCTGGGCTCCGGCCCGCTGCTCTTGCCGAGGGAGAAGTTCCGTTCGCTCCAGAGGCCGAGACTGCCGGGCCGCAACCACTACCACCACTTCGTGGACGCCTGCCTCGGCGGCGAGATGACCGAGAGCCACTTCGTCCAGACCGGCCCGATGGCCGAGGCTGTGTTGCTCGGCACCGTGGCGATCAGGGTCCCAGGGAAGGTCTTGGAGTGGGACGCCGAGCGGATGCGCATCCCGAACGCCCCGGAGGGCGAGCGCTACCTGTGCCGCACCTATCGCAAGGGCTGGGAAGTCCCCGGCCTGTGAGAG
>CAYYCI010000402.1:0-2863 GCA_964470215.1 uncultured Planctomycetota bacterium | reverse complement strand
ACGCGAGATGCGCAAGGGAAAGGTTGGGTTCGCGGTGGTGGGCTGCGGGGTGATCGGCCCGTGGCATGCCAAGGCGATCTCCATGGCGCCCAGGGCCGAACTGGTGGCCGTCTGCGACATCGAGTTCGACCGCGCCGAGCACCTCGCCGCTCAATACGGCAACATCCCCGCTTACCGCGACCACCGCACAATGCTCAAGCGGGAGCCGGGGATTGACTGCGTGTGCGTGTGTGTGCCGAGCGGCATCCACTGGCGGATCGCCGTGGACGCTGCCAGAGCGGGGCGCCACGTCCTCTGTGAGAAACCGCTCGACGTGACCCTCGGCCACATGGACAGGATGATCGAGACCTGTCGGAAGCACCGCGTGAAACTGGGCTGCATCTTCCAGCGACGCACCAGCCCGGTCACCAAGGCGGTCAAGAAGGTTCTCGAGGCGGGCAAACTCGGCAAACTCGTCCTCGCCGACTGCTACCAGAAATACTACCGTTCGCCCGCCTACTACAAGAGCGCCGGCTGGCGCGGCACCTGGGAACTCGACGGCGGCGGCGCACTGATGAACCAGGGCGTCCACGGCATTGACCAACTCCTCTACCTCGTCGGCGACGTCGAGTGCGTGACCGCCCACGCGGCCCCGCTCGTCCGCGACATCCCGGTTGAGGACACCGCGGTGGCCATCCTGCGGTTCAAGAACGGCGCCTTCGGGGTCCTCGAGGGCACGACCTCGGTCACTCCCGGCCTCTCCTGTCGCACCGAAATCCACGGGGAGAACGGCACGATCATCTTCAGCGACCGCGGCCTGGAGAAGTACGCTGTGGCCAGAGAGAGGGCCGGGATCGCCAGGGAGCGCAAGTTGCCGATCCGCCAGCCCTCGCCGGCCAAGTCCACCGCTTCCGACCCCCTCGCTTTGAGCGTTCGGGGCCACATGATTCAGGTCGCGGACATGGCTCAGGCGATCCTCAAGGACCGCGAGCCGATGGTTCCCGGGGAGGAGGCCAGGAAGGCGGTCGAACTCATCCTCGCCATCTACCGCTCAGCGCGCACAGGCCGGACCGTCCGTCTACCATTGTGAGGGCGCGCCGCATGGCATCAGGCTACCCGTCCTGCGCACCCGGGCGGGCGCTGTCATGTCTTGGCCCTGCCCCGCCGGACGATTCAACCATACGCAGCGGGCATCCAGTGGGGACGCCCCCCGATGCCAACATCGAGGCCGGACATCCGGCACGCGGCGCCAGGCTAGGCTCTCGAGCGGGCCGAGAAGCGCCACGAGGTGGTCCCGGAGCCAAGGTCGCTAAGTTGGTGTCCGGATGCCCAATCGGCGTGCGGCCCGTTGAATGCAACGTTGCGGTGCAATGGCCCGCAACGCTCATGGGCCGCGTCCGCAATCCTTGCGCCCGGCCCCATGCCTAACGCCTGCCTGGCCTTATGTGTCATGCCACAGGGACTAGTGCAACGGCACGCCTATTGCTTTGTAGAAAATGGGCGAGGCCCGTGGTGCGAAGAGGGCCGAGGCATGGAGCGCCCGGCGGTTGTCGAGTTATCGGACGAGAGCTTCGAGAGCTTCATTGCCCGGGGCTTCGCGGTCGTTGAGTTTGGAGCGGCGTGGTGTCTCTCGTGCCACGTCCAGGAACATGTTGTGGAAGAACTGGCGGCTAGCCTTGGCGAGAGGGTGAAGTTCGGCCGGTTGGATGCGGAGGCGAGCGAGTTGCCCCCGAAGCTGAGGGTCCACGCCGTGCCCACGACGATCCTGTTTCGCGACGGCAGGGAGGTCCAGCGGTTCGTCGGGGCACAGCCGAAAGACCTGATCCAGCGCGCGATCGAGCGGCACGCGCGGCCAACGGAAGGGGGAGCGCGATGAGCGAGCGCGGCCTCCTGTGTAAAAAGAGCAACCGGACCGTGCCGGCGGACAGGCCCCGCTGTCTCCACCCCGACGAGCCGTGCAAGTTCAGGACCGACTGCCTCATCTACGCGCTGGCCCAGGAGGAGGAGCGCGAGGCAGCGACCAAGGAAGAAGCCCATGGGAAATGATGCCCACGAGGGCGTTTCGTTCCGCGGGGTCACCATCGTGGCCTGCGGCACACTGCGCGGGGAGTTGCGGAAACTGGCCGACGAGGGCTTCCTGGACGCCGACGGGCTGCTCTTCACCGGTCCCGGCCTCCACGAGTGGCCCTGGGAACTGGAGACCCAACTCGAGCGACAACTCGGCCGGGCGGGCGAGCGGTCGGGCCGCGTGGTGGTGGTTTACGGCGAGCGGTGTTTCCTCGACACTGCCGACCCCACCCGCGACACCGAGGCGCTCGTGAGCGAACACGGCCCGGGCTTCCGAAGGGTCCAGGCGAAGAATTGCGTGGACATGCTCGCGGACGCGGACGAGCGGCAGCGCATCGCCGCCGGCGAGAAGGTCTATTGGCTCACTCCCGGCTGGCTCGCCCACTGGGACTACATCTTCAAGGACTGGGACGCCGGCCTTGCCAACGAGACCTTCCCCGCCCACGACAAGGCAGTGGTCCTCGACGCCCTGGGCTATTTCGACCGGCTCATGGAAGAATCGCCTGAACGCATCCTGGAGATATCCGACTGGATGAAACTGCCGCTGGAGGCCAGGCCGGTCTCGCTGGAGCGGCTGAAGTCCCTCCTGGCGTCGGCGGCGCGGGCCACGCTGGAAAGGAGTTAGCATGCACGCCACGATTCAGAAGCCGCTCGAGCAAATCCTGGGCTACTTCGCCCAGGGACAGAAGGTTTTCGTCGTCGGTTGCAGCAACTGTGCGGCCAAGGCGCGTTCGGGCGGAGAGCCCGAGACCAGGGACATGGCCGCTCGCCTGCGCGCCGCGGGCGTCGAGGTCACCGGCTGGGCCGTCCCGCCCAA
>CAYYCI010000401.1:0-4596 GCA_964470215.1 uncultured Planctomycetota bacterium | reverse complement strand
CGAAAAGGGGGTCGCTGCTGAAGTGCCAGGTCGAGCCGCCGGAGGAGCGGCCCATGACGGTCAGTGTGGAGGCGGGCATGAAATCAATGTTGTCGAAGACGGTGGTGGCGAGCTTGCCCTGGTCGTGGCTGGTCACCGCGAGGCCCAGATAGACCTCGTCGGGCATGTTCGGCACGTCCCGGGAATATGGTGTGCCCCAGGTACCGGGGGTGCCGCCGGCGTCGGGCGCCCAGTTCATGGTGAAGGTGTCGCCGGCTCGGGTCATCAGGAGCCAGTTGCCAGGGCCGCTGGGAGAGTTCGAAAGTCTGGTCCACCAGGTGTTGCCACCGTCGCTGTCGCGCCCCTGCGGGCTGATGTTCTGGCCCTCGGTCTGATTGACAGAGACGTTGACCGCGTCGTGGTCGAGGTCGGCGCGGGCCATGATGCCGCTCTTCTGCCAGCTGTTGACAGGCATGGTCATGTCCACGACGCGTGCGCGTGCGATGAAATCCCCTGACATCTTCAGCGGCTGGCCTGGGTTGGCGGGGTCTTCGGGCATGGCGAAGTGGAAGGCATCGTGGTTGCCCTGGATGTCCCAGCCGCCGCCCGAGACGGTGACTTCCCCAGTGCCTGGGTTGTAGGAGTGGGTGCCGGGAATGATTACGTCACCCGGACGCGCGATGTCCTGGCTGACCCAGCCGTCCGCCGGTGGGGCTGGGGGTCCGCCCGGGTGGGGGACCACTGCGTTGGGCGCAACCCCCGAGGCGCCGTTGGTGGCGTAGTAGTCGTAGAGGTCCTTGGCGTCCTGGGCGCCGAGCGCCACGTCCCAGAATGCGACCTCGTCTATTGACCCGTTGAAATAGCGCTCACTGCCCTTCCAGGCGCCGATGTGCGCTGCGCGGAGGTTGGCGGTGCGGTTCTGGGTGAAGTCGCACACGCCAATGCACTCGCCGTTGGCATACAGTCGTTGGACCTTGTTGACATTGTCGTACGTTGCGACGAGATGGGTCCAGTCACCCATGGGGATGGAGTCGTTGCTGCCATAATCCCTGTCGCCAATGCCGTTCACGGAGAAGCGAATCCTGCCGTTGTTGAGGAACTGGTAGTGCAGGTAGCCTCCTGACCAGCCATCTACGTTATAGACGGCGTCCCAGGTCTGCTTGTCGTTGGGCTTGACCCACGCCTGAATGGTGAATTCCTGGAGGTTGGTCCCCACCTCTGGAACCGCGACGGAGCCGGCGGGACTGCCATTCTGGAACCCGGCAGCGTTCCCTGCTATGGTAGTCGGGCCGGGGTTACCGAGGGACACTGTCCCCTGGTACGTGCCGTCGCGGGCGTTGCCGGAGGAGTCGGCGGCTGGCTGGGAGGTGTCCGTCTCCTCGAACTGCCACCAGGCCACGAGGCCGGCCTGGGCGTTAGCGGCGAGGAACAAGCAGAGCAGAGATGCCACCAGGACGACGATCGTTGGGCGACGCATTGTCGAGCCTCCTTCTCAATGAGGCGTCGTGCCGGATTGCCAACTCGTCCGGGGGGCGACATGGTGCTCATCGCGGGTGCTCTATCGGTCGCTTTGCTTTTTTGCTAAGCAACTGCCGTGCCGGCGAAGCCTCGATTTCGGCGAGATTCTGAAAAATCGTAAGCCGATACGGCGCGGGGTGTTACGCAGATTGACAAGAAGGGCCGCGCGCGCCCGGCGCGCGCGCTCGCGGCCTCGCGTTGACGTTCGGCAACATGGTTTTTGGGAAATGGCCTCATCAGGCACCGCATCTCGTTGCTGCGTATAGGGTTGATTGTATGTTGACGATCGTCAACGCGTTGTGACGAAAATCAACATGCCCACCGCTCCCGAATGACGGGAGCCGGAGCAGTCCGGCAGGGGGGTCGGAGAGCTGAGGGAGGGCCTCGAGGGGGCGAGAGTTTGGCTACCTGAGCCGGGATTCCGGGAGGTAGCGGTGGATAACTTCAGCGAGGGCCTGGAGGTCGTGGGTGCCCCCTCTTGCCCCGCGGAGGATGTTACGGTCGCGGGTCCAGTGGTCGCGGTACCAGGTGCAGGTCTCGAAGGTGTCGTTCAGTTGGGCCATTTTGCGACGCAGGAGAGAGCGGAGGCGTTCGAGTTGATCGGCGTAGTTCTTTTCGCGCACGAGGTTCTTCATTTGCAGGGGGTCGTTTCGGTTGTCGAAGAGGAGTTCGGCTCGGTCGCGGCGGTAGATGGCATAGGTGAATCGCTTGTCGCGGACGGCCCGCCACTCGTGGCCGTCGCGCCAGGCCGCGGTGGTGCCGGTGCCCTGGAGGAAAGCCGCGTCGGGTTCCGGTCCTTGCTTTCCGAGCGCCAGGTGGCTGAGGTCCATGCCTTCGACGTCGCGTGGGGTCGGTAAGCCCATCAGGGAGAGGAGCGTGGGCATCATGTCCGGGGTGGAGAGGCAGGCGTCGGTGGCATGGCCGGCGGGGATGGTTCCCGTCCAGCGGATGACGAACGGAATCCGGATTGCTTCCTCGTAGAAGATGTTCTTTGCGCGGCGTCCGTGTGCTCCGAACATCTCGCCGTGGTCGGATGTGAAGACGACGATGGTTTTTTGGCGCAGGCCGAGTCGGTCGAGAGCGGTCAGGAGGCGCCCAAGGTTGGCATCGAGATTGGCGGTCATGGCGTAATAGATGCGTCGCCAGGTCTCGAGGCGCTGTCGCTCATCCCGGCGGAAGACCGCCCAGGCGTCGGCATACGGGTCGTTCCTGGGAGAGTAGTTCGGTGGATTGGGGAGGCTGGTGCGGCGAAAGAGGGCGGATTCTTTCTTCGGCGCGTTCGCCCAGGTCCACGGGTCGTGTGGGGTGCCGTAGGAGAGAAACAGGGCGAAGGGTCGGCGGGCGCGCGCCGCCCTCTCGAGGAAGGCTACGGCCAGGTCGGTCTGGGCGTCGGGTTCGTAGACGTCGGGGCCGCCGTAGCGAATCTTCTTCGGCTCGTCGCGAAAATAGTAGGCGTTGCGGTAGATGTGGTGGAAGTTGTATGCGGCCCAGTAGCCGTCGAAGCCCAGGCGATAGGGGCCAGGGGGGACGAAGGCGTTTCGGACCTCGTCGTGGTGGCCGAGTTGGTTGGCCCACAGGTGCCACTTGCCGATGTAGCCGGTCTGGTAGCCGACCCTGGTGAGGACGTGGCCGAAGCATTCGTGGTCGGGGCTCAGGCGCAGTTCGTTGATCACCATTCCAGTGGTCGTCGTGTATTTGCCGGTCAGCAGCGACGCTCTGAACGCGGAGCACACGGGAGTGGAAGAGACGGCGTTGGCGAAGCTCACCCCCTGCGCGGCCAGACGGTCCATGTTTGGGGTGTGGGCCTTTGCGTCTCCCGCGTAGCCACACGATTGAAGCCGCAACTGGTCGGCGAAGACAAAAAGGAGGTTGGGACGTGTCTGCTTGTCAGGCATCGCGCTCTGGGCTCCTGCTGCTCTTGCCACTGCGGCGAGCGCCGCTCCCTTCAGGAAACTCCTCCGGCTCGGTCCACTCACCAGATGCTCCTTCCCGTCAGCGAGCCGCCGTGGCGACCCTTGCGCAACAATACTGCCAGGGCCACGGCGGCGCTGTCAACTCCGAGCGGTCCTGCCGGCCCTGGGGGCATCCTGGTGCCTGCCATCCCAGTGGAGGTTGCGAGTGGGGGTCAGGCGCGCAGCCCAGTGAACAACGCTGGCTCTCTACGGCCGCATGCCCTCGAAGGTGTTGCGTCCGGCCTTGACCGCGGTTTCGAGGAGGGGCCCGACGCGCCAGAAGGGGGCGTGGGTGTCGGTGGGGGGCGGGTCGGTGGCGAGGACGAAGGTGTTTTTCTCGATCCGCACGGTCATGTTCACCGGGCGATGGGAGCCGATGAAGATGTCGTTGCTGACGAAGCGGTTGTGGTGAATCCAGGCCGACCACTTGCCCGGGTCGGCAGGGCCTTTGTCCATTGCCACGAAGTAGATGGCGGCTGCCCACTGGCCGGAGTCGCCGTAGCCGCCGTGGCGGGTCTTGCGGTATTCGGTGAGTGCGACGAAGGTGTTGCCGGCCACCTCGTTCATCGCGTCCGGGTCGTAGCAGGCGATGTTGAGGGGTGTCGCGGGCACGTAGCGCCATTTGCCCCGTGGGAGTTTCTGGATGATGCGGCAGAAGTTGCCGGTGATCTTGCAGTCCTTCACCTTTCGCCCTTCGAGTTTGATGCCGTGGAGTTCGACGTAGATGGCCTTGAAGGGACGGGAACGTGCGGGGGTGTCGTCGAGGTTCTGATGGCCGACGAGGTGGAGATAGTTGTCGCGGAACTCGATGCGCTCGGCGGTCAGGTGCGCGCCGCGCCCGATTGACGTGATGCGGTTGTGGTGGACCCTGATGCCCGGGCAGGCGCAGGCGATGGCGTAGCCGTTGACGTAGCGCTGGTGGTGGCGGATGTCGTTGTGATGGACCTCGACGTTGTTGCCCTGGCCGCCACGCGCTCTTGCCGAAACGCGGCAACCACTCCGGCGTTCACCGAATCGTGCCCGGTGCCTTCGGGCCGTCTCCCCAAGAAACCCGGCAGTCGCGTCCACAGGTGCCAGTCGGGGCTGATTCTTTTCGTGTCATGCCACAGGGAAAATGTCACCCCTGAGCCACAGGGATTCTGTCATC
>CAYYCI010000400.1:0-4600 GCA_964470215.1 uncultured Planctomycetota bacterium | reverse complement strand
TGCCGTCGGCATCGTCCGGGCCGTGCATGTCGAAGATGAAACTGTCCTCGAACAGGAGCTCTGTGCCCTGGATTTCGGGTCCCATGCGCGAGCGGGCGAGGACGCAATCGCGGAAGGTGAGGCTCGCGCTCTGGGTCTGCATGGTCTTGCCGACCAGGTCGGTTATCGCCGAATGCTCGAAGGTGATCGAGGAGTTCTGTGCCCGGATGGCGGGGCCTGTGCCCGTGTGGCCGCCGCCAGGGGAGTTAGCGGCCAGGGTGATGTTCGTGTATGCGTAGGTCGAGGGCGCGGCCATGTTGTGGTGGATTTCGCCCCACGGCTCGGCGGGGTCCCAGGCGGTGAATGTGACGGGGCTGGCGGCCGTCCCCAGCGATTCAATCCTGCCTTCGACGTCGATGTCCACCCCGCCGGTCCCGGAAGCCACGCCGTCGAGGAGGACGAGGGTTCCGGGCTCGATCGTCAGGGTGTAGCCGTCGGGCACCAGGAGGTCGCCGGTGAGGTGGACGACGCCGCTCCAGGTGGTGTCGGGCTGGGCGAGGGTCCCGGCCACGTCGGTGATGGGCGTCCCTTCCAGGCTGACGAGCGCCTGGCTATCGGATTGGTCGCCGAGGGTTGCCGTGAGGGTGAAGTCGCCCGAGCCGGTGGCGGTGACCAGGGCCGTGCCGATGCCGTTGTGGAGGGCCACCTCGGTGTCCGAGAGGGCGACGTCGGGGTTGTCGGTCGAGAGCGTCGCGGTGGCATCCCAGAGGCTTCGGGCAATCTCGCCCTGTTCGTTTCTGGCTTCGAGGCGGACGAGGAACGGGATGCCGGGCAGGTAACTGTCGCGGGCGATCAGGTCCAGGTCGTAATGTTCGGCGGGCGGGACGCCGACGATGTCGTACCACACGTCGAGGTATTCGCGGTGGACCTCGTCGCCGTCCTGGTCGAAGCCCTGGACGACGAGGCGATTGATGCCTGGGCGAAGGTCGAGCGCGCCGCCCGAGCCGCCCTGGGGCTTGGTGGTGGCGACGACTTCGAGGTCGAAACTGATGTCGCTGCTCGTGCCGCTGATCTGGTGAATCTCGACGGCCAGGACGTTCCGCCCTGGCCAGAGATACATCGGGTCAACGGGGAACTCGTAGAAGCGCGACTCGTCGGAGCCGCCGACGGCGGAGCCTGTGGCGTAGTCGTTGTGGTCGGCGTCGGGGTCGAGTTTGTCGCGGGCGACCTCGTGGCCGTTCAAGTAGACGGCGGCCCCGTCGTCGCGGACCAGCCGCAGGGTCAACGCCGACAGCTGGGATGGGTCGGAGACGTCGAAGGTGGTGCGGAAGTAGGTGGTGGCATACTTGTGGCTGGGGTCCGGGCCGTAACTGAGGACCGTGGCCTCGTCGCCATCGCCATATCCCAACTGGGCGGGGCCGGATGCCCAGGCGGAGTCGTCGAAGTCGCGCTCGCGCCAGGCCGTGCCTTGGTCCGAACCGTCGTCGAGATACTTCCACACCGACCCGCTCGCCAGGAGCACGACCTGCTCCCCTCCTCCACCACCCCCACCCTCCTCTGGCAGTGACCAGGTGCCTTCGCGAGGCGAAATCTCCGCCTCGACACCGTTGACCGTCACCGAGCGGGTGAGCGCCGGGTCGAACTGTCCGTGAACCGAGACCGTGCCATCGGTCGTCCTGTGGTAGCCGCTGACCACGGGGAGGTCGCTCGTGGCGGTGAAGGTGAGGGGTATTTGGGGGATCACACCGGCGCGGCGCTCGTCAATGAACTCCTTCAACTGGTTGATGGCCGAGGTGGGGACCCATCCGCCCAGGACTTGCTCTATCACGGGGTCGAGGACTTCGTGGGTGAAGAAGTTGTCGAGGAGGTCGGTGAGCGCGGCGAGGTAGAGGGGCGCCGTTTGGGGATGGGTGAGGAGGCGCCCGATGCCCTGGACCTGTGTGAAGGTGAAGATGTCGTGGTCTGTCGGCCCGTGGCTATTGCCGATGCCCATGAGGGTGTCGTGATCGTGTGGGACGAGGAGAAAGCGCGGGTCCTCGACGCCGCGATAGAGGGCGTAGTCGTCGCCGATGCCGCGGTTCAGCCCCGTCTCCCAGTTGTTCATCAGGGTGTCGAGGGCGAGGTAGCGCATCCACTCCTTGACGTTGATGACCTGGCTGACCGCCTCGAGGAAGGTCTCGTCGGGGGTGTTGTTGAGGACGTCGGTCAGGTGGATGAGGTCGGACCAGTCGTCGAGTTCGTCGTTAGTGGCCTTGAAGTAGGTGTCGCGGTAGGCGTCGGGGTCGTTGCCTTCATAGCGGAGGTCGGCTTCCTGGGGGCTGACGTCGCTGCGGAAACACTTGTAGAGGTTCCCTGCCGGGTCGTCGGGGAAGTGGCGGTCGGCGTAGTCGCTATTCTTGGTCTCCACGGCCGCGTAGGAGCCGTACATCCGGTTGTTCGTCTCGGCGAGGTTCTGGCCGTTTACCCTGACCTGGACCGGTATGGCCTGCGGGGCGGGGAGGCCGGCGAGGCGATAGATGGCGCTGCCGAGGACCTGACTGTGGGGATACTTGCTGTTGAGGTTTATGGCTCGGACGCCCTTCCACGGGCGGTCGCTGGCGAAGTTCACGCGGTAGTTGTTCGGGGGGTCATTGCGGCTGCCGTGGCCGCGGTTCCGCACCCCGACGGTGTAGCGTATCCGGACGTCCGTGCCGTCCAGGCTGATGAACGTGGCGTTCATCTGGGCGTTGCTGTTTTGTTCCCCTCCCCCGCCGTCGCCGATGTCGGCGAGTTCGCCTCGTTCGGCCTCGGTCATTATCAGGTAGTAGATCGGCTGGTTACCCGGCTCCCAGGGGGCGTCGGGGTCGAAGTCGTCGAGCACCTGGTAGAGCGCATTGGTGAGATGCTGGCCTGATGGTTGGGTCGGTGCTGGCCAGGTGCGGCTGAGGTCGCCGGTATCGCGAGCCTCGACATAGAACTCGACTACCGAGCGATCTATCTGTGGTGGGATCGAGGCGCCGAACACGCCGTCTCCCGCCTCCCCGTCGTCGTGCGCGCCGTCGTCGGCCATCGCCACGGCCGTGAAGTCCGCCGCGCCATCGAGCCGGTACCACAAGGTGGCGGCGATGCCTGTGTCCAACTCGTCGAGTATCTCGGCGGTGACGGTCACGGCATCGCTGGAGCCGGGGATGGGCGGGTTGTGTTCGACGTCGAGGATCAGCGGTGCGATGTCGGCGACGGCGACGGAGTTCGGCGCGCCGGGCGTGCCGTCATCGGGGAGGCTGGCCGCCCAGTTCTGGCCGTAGTCGTTCGGGAGGGCGAGGTTGACGAGTTCGAGCGACTTCCCTCCCCCGTCGTGGGCGGCCGACCAGAGCCATCCGCGGTGGCCGTGGTCGAGGGGGCCGCGCTGGCGGTAGCCCCAGTCGCCCTCGTCGGCGTAGGAGACCTTGTCCACCACGTCTCCGTCGGCGTCCACGAGTTCGATTGTCTCTGCCTGGTTGCTGAGGTGGCCCTCCCAGCCCCCGACGAAGTTGGTCGCCGCCGGATACTTCGCGGCGAAAACATCCGGGTCAGCGGCGACCACCAGGTAGCCCTGGGCGGGGATGCACGCGGTGGGCGGCAATTGGTAGTCAATGCCTTTGACGAATTGCCAGCCGCCCACCCCAATGGGCAGGTCGGCGATGTTGTGGAGTTCAATGAATTCCTCGGCCTCGTCCTCCGATGCGGGGTGATACATGATCTCGGTGATGACCACGCTCTTGGCGGGTGGATTGGTGATCGCGAAAGTCGCTTCGTTGAGCGCCGACCACTCGGTGGCATCGAGCGCGCGGGCCTTAACCGTGAGGTCCTGGCCGATTGGGACGGGCGTTCCGTCGTAAACGAGAGCCTGCGGCGAGACGGCGCCGCCGGGCAGGCGCGGGTCGGTGCCATCCAGGGTATAGTAGATGGTGCCGGCAGGAGCGGCCATGGTCAGGGCGAAGCCGGGTTCGACGGTGCCGCCGTGCTGGCTGAAGGTCGGGGCTTCGACGCTAGGGTAGAGGCCGCGGGCCTTGAGCTGGTTCAGGACGATGGCGGTGCGCTGGGGAAAGTAGGTGGCGAGGAGCCAGTCGCGTTCGGCGGCCCATTCGTCGTCGTGGGTGTAGGGGTCGTCGGGTCGGCGGTTGTCGCCCCAGCGTGCCGACTCCCCGACCACCGCGCGGTCGAGTTCGTTGAGGCGGTTGAGGTAGAACGCGGCGGCGTTCTCGGGGGTCATCGGGCCATCGTTGAAGAAGGCCCGGTGGACGTGGTCGGCGAAGAGCATCCGGTATTCGGGGTTCTGGCACAGTTGCTGGTGGAGGTAGGTCGGCGCCCCGGCGTTGTTCTTGCCCGTAACGTCGTCGTTTAGTTCGCGCAGGACGTGTTCGGCGTCCCAGGTGTGGAAGCGCCATCGGCTGTTGGGGTCGAGGCGGTTGCGGGTGGCATACCAGTTGTGGTGGGCCCAATCGGTGTTCCCCACGTAGAAGTTCACCAGCATGTAGTCGATGAAGTTCGGGATGTCGAGATACTGGCCGATGAGCTGGTACTGCTCTTCGGAGGCGAGCCCGGCGGCCGCGATGTCGAGCATTTCGTGGTAGTTGTCCTTCGTGCCGTTGACCACGGTGTT
>CAYYCI010000399.1:0-4611 GCA_964470215.1 uncultured Planctomycetota bacterium | reverse complement strand
GTACGCCGCGGGGAGTGGCCTCAAGTGGCGCGTCGTCGTGGACGGCGAGGCCGGGCCCGAGCTGGACGGGATTCGGAAGGGTAGCCCCGTCTTCAGCCCGGACGGCAAGCGCGTGGCCTACGCCGCGACGAGGCGCGGCGAGTGGCGCGTCGTCGTGGACGGCGAGGTCGGACCGGAGGTGGACATGATTGCGGCAGGGCCCGTGTTCCTCCGCGACGGACGGCTGGAGTACATCGCCCTAAAGGACAAAGTGCTCTACCGCGTGGCGGAGCGCCCCGCGGCGCGGTGAGCCGTGCGGGTCAAGTTGCGAGAGGATCGGCCGGTGTTCACACCGCTGGCGCGTTCCAGTTACAAGTGGCGTCGTCTGTATGCGAGGCGAGGTGCGGTGGAGCGAGCGGGACTGATACGTAGCCTGGCCCGTGCCGCTTGAGCGGCGGGCGCCAGGCAGCAAAAGGTGCTGATGCGAGGGAGGCCGGGGGAGGGTGTGACCCCGGAGCGTTCTCAGGGCTTTCGGGGCCTGGCGGAGGGCCCCCGGCGGCCTGGCCCGGCTCGTCTCGTCGCCGGCTCACCTTCTCGACCCTGCTTCCCACGCTTCGACGACTTCTCGCTCCAAAATCACCCACAACGCAAATGGCTTGGTGCTCTTATGGGCTTTACTAAGGGTGGGGCAATTGTTAAAATACGCGCGAGTTGCCCCGTGGTGTAATCGGCAACACACCAGATTTTGGTTCTGGGATTCCAGGTTCGAGTCCTGGCGGGGCAGCCATTTTTTATCCCGATGAACCCCTCTGCAAAGGAGCGTCTCTCCATGGCCGATGTGCCCGATATCGTAGAGGTCGAATCCCCGAACCTCCTCGAGGAGATGTTCGCCTACGAGTTGCCGCCTCGGATAGTCTTCGACGGCCCGGTGTATGAGGAGATTGACGGCGAGGTCGTGACGTTCGACCCCGCCTCGCTCCTCAGGCGGGACATCCATATCACCGACACGACGTTCCGCGATGGGCAGCAGTCGCGGCCACCCTACACTGTCGAGCAAATCCGGCGACTCTATGAGTATCTCGTCCGCCTGAGCGGGCCAAAGGGTGTGATTCGCCAGAGCGAGTTTTTCCTCTACAGCAAGAAGGACCGCGCGGCGGTCGAGGCGTGTCTCGAGGTGGGGGCGAGGTATCCGGAGGTGACCGGCTGGATTCGGGCCGACGTGGGCGACCTGGCGAACGTCGAGCGCATGGGGCTGAAGGAGACCGGCATCCTCACCTCGTGTTCCGACTACCACATCTTCTACAAGTTGCGGAAGGACCGCCGCTCGATCCTCGACCACTATCTGAAGGTGGTTGATGCGGCTCTCGAGGCGGGCATTCGTCCCCGCTGCCACCTCGAGGATGTCACGAGGGCGGACATTGATGGGTTCGTCGTGCCGTTCGTGGCGAAGTTGATGCGGATGTCCGAGGGCCTGCCCGACCACCTGAAGGTCAAGATTCGGCTGTGCGACACTCTGGGCTTCGGCCTGAGTTATCCCGGCGTGGCCCTCCCTCGTAGTATCCCCAAGTTGGTTTACCGCATGATCCACGACGCCGGGGTGCCTGGCGAGCGCCTCGAGTGGCACGGGCACAACGACTTCCACAAGGTCCACATCAACGGCGCCACCGCGTGGCTCTACGGCGCCGACGCCGTGAACACGACTCTCTTCGGGATCGGGGAGCGAACCGGAAACCCGCCCACCGAGGGCGCCGTCTTCGAGTACATCGCCATAAAGGGCACCCTGGACGGCATGGACACGACGGCGATCACCGAGTTGGCGGAGTATTACCAGCGAGAGATCGGCTATCGGCTCCCGGACAACGCCCCCTTCGTCGGCCGCCACTTCAACACCACCCGGGCGGGCATCCACGCCGACGGGCTGAGCCGCGACGAGCGCATCTACAACATCTTCGACACGACCACCCTGCTAGGTCGGCCGCCACAGGTTGCAATAACCGACAAGTCGGGCGCCGACGGCGTCGCTCTCTGGGTTAACAACCGTCTGGGGCTGAAGGGCAAGGAGCGGCTATCGAAGATCAAACTCCACAAGATCTGCCGCTACGTCGCGGATCAATACGAGAACGGGCGCACCACAGCGATATCCGAGGAGGAAATGCTCGAGCAGATTCGCATCCACCTGCCCGAACTCTACGCCGAGCGCATCGCCTCGAAGAGCGACCAGAGGCAGTTGACATCGGACGCGGTCGGGCGTATATTTTGCGAGGAGCAGGCAAGTGGTGCCCGAAGAAGCGACCAACTCGAAGGAAATCCATAAACTCTTCCGCCTCATGCACAAGTACGGTGCATCGGACCTCCACCTGAAGGCGGGCAGCAGTCCGGTGTTTCGCATCTCGGGGGCTCTGCGAAACCTCGAACTGCCGCCCCTGAACGACTCCCAGGTCCGAAAACTCCTCTACGACATCCTCACCGACGAGCAGATACGCACCTTCGAGCAGGCGGGCGACCTCGACTTCGCCTACAGCGTTGACCCCGAGACCCGCCTGAGAATCAACGCCTACCACCAGCGGGGTTGCGTTAGCGTGGCCGCCCGTCGGGTGAACGTTGTCATCCCAACCTTCGAGGAACTCAACTTGCCGATAGAGACCATGCAGCGGATCAGTTCCCTCCAGCAGGGCATGGTCATCGTGGCCGGCGTCACAGGGAGCGGGAAGTCCACCACCCTGGCCGCCATGATCGAACACATCAACGCTACCCGCCGCTGCCACATCGTGACCATCGAGGACCCGATCGAGTATCTCTACCGGGACAAGCGGGCTCTGATAAACCAACGCGAGGTGGGCATAGACGTGCGCTCGTTCCGCGAGGCCCTGCGCTACGTGGTTCGCCAGGACCCCGACGTGATCCTGCTCGGCGAGATGCGCGACACCGAGACCGTGCAGGCGGGCCTGAGCGCGGCGGAGACCGGCCACCTGGTCTTCGGCACCCTCCACAGTTCCACCGCCGCCCAGACCTTCTCGCGCCTCCTGGAGTTCTTCCCTCCCGACGACCAGCAGCGCGTGCGCACGAGCCTACAGTTCAACCTCAAGGCCATCATCTGCCAGAAACTCCTGCCCTCGGTCAAGCCGGGGGTGGGGCGGGTGCCGGCAGTCGAGATAATGCTCGTCACCCCCCACATCTCCAAACTGATCGAACTCGGCCAGGAAGAACACATCACCGAGGCCCTCCAGGCGGGCCGCGAGCAAGGCATGATGGACTTCAACACTTCGCTCTTCGAGTTGATTCGCGGCGGGTTCATCACCCGGGACGTTGCCCTGGCGGCCTCTCCGAATCCCCAGGCCCTCGACGCCATGCTCAAGGGCGTTTTCGTCAAGGCCAGCACCATTCGCTGACCGCTTCCCGCCCCCAGACATCCACGAAGGGCACGAAGGAGGACCAAGGCCCTCACGCTCCTTCATCCGTGTTCCTCGCACTTCATTTGCGGTTCCAGAACATCCACCGGCGGGGCGAGCGAAGCTTCACACGGGAATCGTGGCCCGCCGTGGCCGCGGCGTCCCTGCCCCGCGCCCCGCAGGTCTCCTAGGGGCACGTCACCGCCGCGCCCGCTGTAGCCGGGCCGTCTCGACCCGCGGAAGACACAGCCTGGAGAGTCTACGCCACTGACAGTCGGTCCACGACGTCCACCATGTCCACTACGTCCGTACGGCAGGTCGGGCTCAAAGAGCCCACACGCCCTCGCTTCAGGCTTCCTCACAGGTGGACCGGCGGCTTGTCGGCGCTCGCCGCCGGCAGGAAAGCCCGTGCCACCGGTCTGGTCTGGCGCCTTGGCTGCGTCGGCAGCGCCGTTGCCTTCGCGCCAACTGGCACAATCCGGTGCCCCCGCCGATCGCGATGCGGGGTTGACTAATCCTCTCCGATAGCGTATAAATCGAGGTTGAGGCCACGGGGCCGCCTAGAAATGGAGGTGTGACCATGGGTGAACGGGGCATTGGGCGACGGGATTTCATCGCCAAGGGGGCGTTCGCCGCGAGCGCAGTGGTCGGCGGCGTTGCGGCCGGCGTGGCGGGCTGCCAGCAAACCGAGGAACAAGCCGCCAAGCCGACCAAGCCCCTGAAGGTCCGCTACGGCCTCAACCTCCTCCTCTACACCGCGACCTTCTCGAAGGACCAGGTGGACCTCATCAAGAAGGTCGCGGACATGGGCTACGACGGCGTCGAGGTGCCGTTCAACGACCTGAGCGTCCTGGACCCTGCCGCTACCCGCAAGGCCCGCGAGGCGGCGGGAGTGGGCCTGACGGCCTGCTGCGTGATGATGCCGGGGACGAATCTCTGTAGCACTGACCCAGCCGAGCGGAAGGCCGGGGTCGAGCGCATCAACAAGATGGTTGACATCACGGCCGAGATGGGCGGCGAGGCGGTCGCTGGCCCAATCTATTCCCCGGTAGGCCTCCTGACCAAGAAGGCCAGGACCGACGACGAGTGGAAGTGGTGCCGGGAGGGCCTCGCTGCGGCAGCCGAGCACGCCGAAAAGGCCAAGATCAACCTGGCCATCGAACCCCTCAACCGCTTCGAGACCTACGTCTTCAACACCGTCGCCGACGCCACCAAGATGGTCAAGGAAATCAACAACCCGCGA
>CAYYCI010000398.1:0-4617 GCA_964470215.1 uncultured Planctomycetota bacterium | reverse complement strand
TCCCGTAGAGGCCCAGCGATTGGATGTGTTTTCGGGCTCTCTGGACGTTCGCGGGCTCGGGGTCGAGGCCGTGGACGAGGAAGGCATAGGTCTTGTGAAGCGCGGCGGTCAGCCTGCCGTCCCCGCACCCCAGGTGAACGACCAGCCCGCCCTGGACCCCGCTGGCCGCGAGGATGTTGGCGGCCGGGTCGGCTTTCTGTGCGGCGGCAACGGCGGCGAAAAGGGAAAGCGAGGCGAGCACGCAGCGACGACTCATACGTTCTTGCTCCCACTGCGATGTTTTCGCGCCCCTCGCGACAGAAGAGTCTAACCAACCGCCCTGCTTCAGTCCAACAGGGAATCGTCTCGGTGAGGGGAAAATATTCTGGAATAGTGACGGCGGAAGTGGTAAACTAGTTCCAGAAGAGGGCCGAGGCGCGGAGGCCGGGTGAGGCACCGCACCAGAGGGCCCGGCGTCACTTTGCCAACACCTTGGCCCGGCAGCGGGCGCTCGGAGATGCGCGAAGCCGTCCTCTTCGACCTCGATGGAACTCTCCTCGACACCCTCGACGACCTCGCCGACTCGATGAACTTCGCCCTCGGTTGCATGGGATTCCCGTCCCACGATCGCGAGGCGTATCGCTACTTCGTGGGCGACGGGGTGGTGGAAATGGCCCGTAGGGCGCTGCCGCCGGAGTGCCGCGACGACGGCGTGACGAGCCGCTGCATCGCCCTGTTTCGCCACGAATACTCCCGGCGATGGAACGCCCACACGCGTCCCTACGAGGGGGTACCAGAACTCCTCGACGGACTGACCGGCCGCGGGATGGCGATGGCGGTCCTCTCGAACAAGCCCCACGACTTCACGGAACTGTGTGTGAGGGAGCTCCTCGGCAGGTGGCGCTTCGCAGCGGTCATCGGCGTCAGTGAAACCATACCGCCGAAGCCCGACCCCGCCGGCTCCCTGACCGTGGCGCGAGCGCTGGGCCTTGAGCCGGGCCGATTCTTGTATGTCGGCGACACAGGGACCGACATGCGGACGGCCACGGCCGCGGGGATGTTCCCTGTGGGCGCCCTGTGGGGCTTCCGCACCGCTGACGAACTCCTGGCCAACGGCGCTCGCATCCTGCTCGAAAGCCCTCCCGAGGTTCTCGACCTGCTCTGAGCCAGGCAGGAAGCCCCCCCAAGCCCCAACGCCCCTTTCCGCGGGGGAATACAACCGCCATTGCAATCCCTTCCGCCTTTCGCTAAACTGCCCTTCGCGTTCCAACAACCGCGCGGTCCAGGAGGACAGTGACCATGTTCAAAGCGGCAACCCTCGCGGCGCTTGTGGTCTTTGGCCTGCCGGCTCAGGTTCGCGCCTGGCAAGTTACCCTCGAGGTGAAAGCGGGAGAGAGCGAGCGCGTCGAGACGCCAGTCTGCGCGCTGGTCTCGCTGCCCGAGGACCTGGCGAAGGCCCCGCCCGGGGAACTCCTCGTCGAGGTCAGCGGGCCAGGCGGCAAAACCCCAGGGCAGGTCGTCCCCGCCCAGGGCAGCAGGTGGGAACTCTGGTGGCCCGTCACGCTCAAGGCCGGCCAGACCGCCACCTACACTGCCACCATCACACGCGGCAAACAGTCGGGCGGCTTCAGGTTCCAGGACTTCGCCGGCGATCACCTGGACCTGCTGTTCGGTGGCCGGAAGGTCACGCGGTTCATGTATGCATTCCGCTACGATCCAAACCCCAACAAGCGCTTCCCGCTCGCCAAGCCCTTCACCCACGTTTTCGACTCCCGGGGCGAGCAGGTCATAACCAGCCCCGGCGGCAACCCCTATCCCCACCATCGTGGCATCTTCCTCGGCTACAAGGTCGGCACACCCGACGGCAAACGATACGACTTCTGGCACGTCCGCAACGTCTGGCAGCGCACAGAAAAACTCGGCCCGCTCTACGCCGGCCCCGTCCTAGGCCGCATGACCGCCCTGGTAAAGTGGGAGATAAAACAAGACACCCCGGTCGTCACCGAAGAGCGCACGGTCACGGTCTATCGCCAGAGCAAGCCCGTGGTCCTTCTCGATTTCGTCGCCAGGCTGCGTTCGGACGATGGCGACCTGGACCTCGGCGGCGACCCCGAACACGCCGGCTGCCAGTTCCGCCCCCACTTCGAGGTCGCCAAGCGAGGGAAGGACACCCGCTACCTCTTCCCGCCGGGCATGAAGCCCGGGCGCGGCGGCACGAAGGACATGCCCTGGGCCGCCAACTCCTTCGCTCTCCGCGACTCCCGATTCAATGTCCTGCACATGAACCATCCCGACAACCCCAAGGGCACGATCTATTCGGCCTACAGGCCGTATGGTCGCTTCGGGGCGTTCGCTCCGACGAAACTCCCGGCCGGCAAGACCCTCACGCTCCGCTACCGCATCTTCGTCCGCGAGGGGGCCGACGCCCCCATCACCGTCGAGGAGGCCCAGCGGCTCTGGAACGATTTCGCCAAGCCCCCGGCTGTCGTGGTCAAGTAGCCGTGCGTCCGCAGGAGGCCTCCTTGCGCCGTTGTCTCCTTCTCGTCGTGGCGCTCGCGGCGACTGGATTCGCCGACCAGGCGCAATTGGCCGCCAACGTCGAGCGCCTGCGCGCCGGAGAGCCGGGCGCCGTTCAGCAACTTGCGCGCGCCGGGCCGGAAGCGGCCGAAGTCCTCTTTCGCCTGCTCGGCGACCCCGCCGCCGGCGGCCGCGCGCTGAGCGCCCTGCGACGAATCGCAGCCCAGGCAACCGACGAGCAAGAGAAGGCCGACCTGGCCCAGGCCTTCGCCAGCTACCTCTCGCCCGACCACGCCCTGGCGCAACGCCGTGCGGCGGCTGAACTGATTGGGTTGGTGCGCTCCGCTGCCCACGTGGACGAACTAGCCGCGTTGCTCGACGAGCCGGCGCTCTTCGAGGCGGCGGCGCGGGCCCTCGCGCGCATTCCCGGCGAGGCGGCGCGCTCAGCGCTCGTCAATGCCCTCGCCAGGACCAGGCCAGCGAACCAAACCGCGCGCCTCCTGGGACTGCTCGCCACACGAGGCGAACCGACCAACCTCGAGGTCTTCCAGGCCGCCGCGACGGTCAACAACACCGTCGTCCAAACCGCCGCCGCAAACGCCATCGCCTCGCTCGGAGAGGCCGGCGGAAGCCAAACGCTCCTCGAACTCGTCAGGAAGGGGAGCAAGCAAGTTCGGACGGCGGCCCTCCGGGCAGCCGCAACCCTTGCAAGGGCGCTGAATCAGAGGGGCCAGCGCGCCGAAGCCGCGAGACTCTTGCGGGGGTGCTGGGAGGAATCTCGAGGGGATGAGCAACGGGCGGTCATCCTGCCGGAGTTAGCGAGGGCCGAGGGCGAACGCGCGCTGGGCGAGGTCGAGCGCGCGCTCCGCGCGCGCGAGCCCACGCTGCGCCACGCGGCAGTCGTTGCCCTCAAGGACATCAGCGGGCGGGCGGCCGACGAGTTGATCGTCGCCTCGGCGCCCGTCGCGCAAGACGATATTCGCCTGCTGCTTCTTGCAGAAATCGGCCGGCGACGACTCGCCTCTGGCGAAGAAGTCCTCCTGAAGGCCGCGGGCGAGAGGGACCGGACAATTGCCCTCGCCGCGCTGGCAGCCCTCGAGCGTGTGGCGAGGCCGTCGTCGGCTGCGGCGGTGCTGGCGGTCGCCGAGAACGCGCGGGGGATCGTCAGGAAGCGCGCCCTGAGCCTGGCGCTGCGCCTGGGCGATGCGCTCCTCGGAGGCGCAAAGGGGCAGGAGGCTCTCGCGGTTTTCGCCGGGGTTCTGCCGCTCGCCGAGGACGAGCGGCTTCGCCGAGCCGCCATCCTCGGCCTGGGGAGAACGGGTCGGCCGGAGACGCTGAAGGCTCTGGAGCCCATCCTTGCGCGCGACGACGATCCCCAGAGGCCCTTGGCGTTGGCCGCGTGTGTGGCGGTGGGCGACGCGGCGCTCCGCCGCGGCGAGAGGGCCGACGCGGCGGCGGCATACCGCCGCGCGCTGGCGGCGCAGCCGGACCTCGAGCCCGCCATCATCGCCCTCGCGCGCCTGGGCATCCATCCTGAGATGAAGACCCTCGACGGCACCATCGCCACATGGTGGGTCGTCGGGCCGTTCCCTTGCAACGATCTCAACAACGCACCACGAAAAGCCTGGTTCCCCGAGGAGGAGATCGCCCTGGCGAAGAGTTACGAGGTCGAAGGGCGCAGGCTCCGCTGGCGCCTCCTCCACTCCGACCACGAGCGAGGCTGGATGCTCCTGAGGGGCAAGTTCCGTCCGAGCAACCGAGTGCTCGCCTATGCCTACACCACCCTCACCCTCGCGGCACCGGCCCATGTCGTCTTGGCTTTCGGCCGCGACGATGGCCTCACCCTGTGGGTCAACGGCCAGGAGCTCTACAACGAGCACGGCTCGTCGGCCATCGGGAGCCAGGAACACACCGCCGAGGCCCGTCTGCGTGCCGGGGAGAACCACATCCTGGTCAAGTGTAGCCAGGGTGGGGGCGACTGGGGTTTCTACCTGCGGGTGACGACCCCCGACGGCAAACCGCTGGTCAGCGACTGAGAGACCGCGCGGTCAGCAACACGGCTGATATGCGAGCCAGAGCGCGCGGTAGTAGCGCATGAAGCGCTCGGGCTCGAGGCTCGGC
>CAYYCI010000397.1:0-4627 GCA_964470215.1 uncultured Planctomycetota bacterium | reverse complement strand
TCTCCGAGTTTTTTTTCACTTTTCGATAGTTTTCCGACCGGTCAGAAACTCACGCGCCACCGCCCGGACGACTCGCTCCCGGCGCCGGAACCGCCCTTTCTGGAGGGGAAGCCTTCTACGGGGAACCGCTTCATCGCTAAAGAATATCAGTAGATGCGCAACCTGTCAAGCCACGGCAACCACGTCGCCTCTCCGAGAATCTCGCCCCTCCTTCCAGCCCCGGCCCCTGCCCCTGTCGAGCGCCCGCCGCAGTGACCAGAACCAACGCCCCACCGATTGACCCAGGCCGGCGCGCTCAACGCTCATCGAGCCCGCGGAGCCTCCCCTAGCCTTGCCCGCGGGCGGTCCTCGCTCAGAACTCCACGATCATGGTCTTCAGCGCCGTGGGGTCTCCCTTGGCGCAAGCGGCCATCGCCTCGGGCAATTCGGCAAAAGGATATCGGCGGTTGACCATCGCCGCCAGATTCACCGCCCCCGCCTCCACCAGCGCAATGGCGACCGGGTAGAGGTTCGAGTAGCGAAACTGCCCCGTGAGCCTTATCTCGCGCGAGACCAGTTTCATCATCGGCATCTCGAATGTCGGCTCGGCGCCCATTCCTATCAACGCCACCGCCCCGCCACGACGAACGACCTCGACGCTCTGCTGGGTGGTGGCCACGGTGCCCGCGGCCTCGAAGACCACGTCCGCTCCTTGACCGCCGGTCAGCGCCAGCACGGCCTCGACCGGATCATCCCTCCGGGCGTTTATCACGTGGGTCGCGCCGAGCCTTCGAGCCATCCGCAGGCGTGCAGGAACGATGTCCGTGGCGATAATCGTCGTCGCGCCCGAGGCCTTCGCCGCCAGGAGAGCCGTAAGCCCAATAGGCCCCGAGCCGAGAACCACCACCGTGTCGCCAGGACACACCCCCGCCAACCGCGCCGCATACAGCCCGACGTTGAATGGCTCGAGCATCGCCCCCTCCTCGAACGTCACGCCATCGGGCAACTTGTGGAGCCAGTCGGCGCGGTGGACCAGGTACTGGACGAACGCCCCGTGGACCGGCGGGGTGGCCAGGAAGACGACGTCGGGACAGAGGTTGTAGCGCCCGGAGCGGCAGTAACGACACTTCCCACAGGTCATCCCCGCCTCCACGGCCACCCGGTCGCCCTCGCGGACGTTCTTCACGCCCCGACCGACCGCAACGACCCTCCCTGCACACTCGTGGCCGAGGATCAAGGGCTTCCGCACGACGAACTCGCCGATCTGCATGTGTTGATAGTAGTGGACATCCGAGCCGCAGACCCCGCAGGCCTCGATCTTGACCAGCGCCTCGCCGGCTCGCGGCCGCCTGACCTTCACCTCGCGAAACTCCACTCGCTCCCTGCCGACCAAAAAGGCCGCCTGACACGTCCTGGGAATCCCCATCAGCCATCCTCCTCGCTCGTCTCGGCGAGCAACCTCCGCGCCCCCTCCACCACCTCCGAGGGCTCTATCGCAAGCATACACTGGGGATCGTCGCACGAGCGCCTGCGGCACGGGCGACAGTCCAGCGGCTTCTCGACGATCTCGCTCGGGCCGAAATACGGGCCGTAGAGCGCGGGGTCCTTCGGCCCGAAGAGCGCGACCACCGGCGCGCCCACCGCCGAGGCCAGGTGCATCGGGCCGGTGTCGGCGCTCAGGAACAGCCGGCACCGCCGACACAACTCCCCAAGGGCTTTGAGCGACAGTTGCGGGGCGACGACGGCGCCCGCGCCCTCGGCAACCACCCGGGCGGCCCCCTCCTCGCCGGGACCGCGCGTAACCACGACCCGCAGCCCCGCCTCGCTGCCGAGTCTTCGCGCCACCTCGCCCCACCGCTCCAGCGGCCACTGCTTGTAACTGCCGAAGCGACTGGTCCCCGGGTGGACGATGGCGAATGCGCCCTCCCCTATCCCGGCCTCCTCCAGGAAGGCGTCGACTCTCTCCCGCTCGGGCTCGCCGGATGGCACGAGCGGCCGGCTGTCGGCGATCTTCACTCCCAGCGCCCTGAGCATCCCGAGCGCGCGCTCGACTCGATGGAGCGGCCTGGGGGGTAGTTCCACCACGACGTTGGCCAACAGGTGGCTCATTTCCTTCGCGTGGCCGCGGCCGGGCCCCACCCGCACCGGCGCGCGCGTCAGCCAGGCCACCGTCGCGCTCCGCAGGTTCCCCTGGAAGTCAATCACCACGTCCAGTTCCGCCCCGCGAAGCCGCTCGGCCAGGCGCCTGACCTCCGCGAGTACCCCAGGCAACCGCCTCGGTCGAACGAGCGACGCCTCCCACTCCTTGCGATTCACCACTATCACGTCGTCGAGAAACGGATGGCCCTCGAGGAGGCCGGCGGAGGCGGTCTCCACTATCCAGGCGATGTGTGCGTCGGGTCGGGCGCGGCGCAAAGCGGTCAGGGCGGGAAGGGTGTTGACGACATCCCCCAGTGCGCTCAGGCGGGCGATCCCGATCCGCCTCGCTTCCTGGATGCTCGTTTTTTTTCCTCGCGCTGGCATCACCCGCTCCCCCGCCGCCACAGGAGCGAGTGGACGGCGACCTGGCGATGACAAAGCGCCAGCAAGCGGTCGGCCAGGGCCGCCAGAGACGGCTCGCCACGGGCGTATGCCTCGAAGAACCGACGCCAGTCTTCGTCCGAGACCACCCGAGGGGCCACCCCCAACTTGTGTAGCGAGCGGTATAGGCGGGCGAGGTTATTCAATCTCTGCCGAGGCGAGACCTTCGGCAGGAGCCTCGCCCCGTCCAGGTCAACGATCATTGCCTCGCCCCCCGGGGCGAAGATGATGTTCTGCGCGTTCAGGTCGCGATGGAGGAAGCCGGCGTCGTGGAACCTCCGCAACAGCCGCGCCGCTGCCTCGAGGAGCGTCCCCGCCGACTCGCGGTCCGTCGCCTGGTCGAGGGCCTCGGCGAGGGTCCTCGCGCCCTCGACCTCCCGCGTGGCGATCTCCCATCGGAACAAGCCGGGAAAGCGGCGCCAGCGAACCCCGCCGATCATCTCCGGCGTGGGTATCCCGCGGCGGCGCATCGCCTCCGAGAGGCAAATCTCGCGCAGGAAACGCCCCCCGTCGAGGCTCCAGTGGCCCAGAAGCGGCCCGAGCAGCCCTCCGCGAACCGACCGTCGAACCACCGCAACACCGTCCGGCAGGGCGATGCGCCGAAGTTGCCCGCGGCCGCCGCTGGTCGTTGCGGCCTCGAGGCCGCGCGGTTGACGGAGGGCCTCGAGGTAGCCTTCCCTCGCCACAAACGTGGCGTTGCCCTCCTCGACCACCCGAAAGCCCTTCGGAGCGGTCTTCGGGAGGGTCAGGCCGAGGAGTTCCATGGCCTGGCGGATGCGGGTGAGCGCCAGGTCGCCCTCGCTGGTCAGGAGTTGCTGCAAGGGGCGGAGAGCCTCGCCGCGCCGACCCAGTGCGACGAGCGCCCGGGCCAGGTAGAGGCGCGCCCAGCCGCTGAAGTCGCCCAACGTGTCCTTCTCGAT
The DNA here is from genome assembly GCA_964470215.1 of uncultured Planctomycetota bacterium. Taxonomy (GTDB): domain Bacteria; phylum Planctomycetota; class PUPC01; order DSUN01; family DSUN01; genus CAYYCI01. The sequence goes on along the minus strand of CAYYCI010000397.1, from coordinate 1,148 downwards.
TGCCTCCCGCAGCGGGCCGAGGGCCTCCTCGAGACGACCGAGGCGATAGAGCGCGGCGCCGCGGTGGAGCGCGACCGCCTCGGGCATCGAGGCCCAGCCCCCCGCTCGCTCGAGGTAGTCGAGTGCGAGGTCGGTCTTGCCCAGATCGAACGCCGCGAAGCCCAGCCAGGCGAAAAGATCGGGCAGCGACGGGTTCTTCTCGGCGGCTGCCAAAAGGACCGGCCACGCCCCGGCCGGGTCGCCCCTCTCGAGGCGGCGGCGCCCGATCTCCAGTAGCCGCCTGGCGCTCAGCCTCGTCAAACGACCCGCCGCCTCGGGCGGAGGCTCCGGCGGCGGGCTCGGATCGGTGTCGGTGCCGAAGCGACGGAAGAGGTCGGTCTCCATCTCGACCATCATGGCCGCCAGGACTCTGGGGTTGTCGGTAAGGCCCTCGGCTGCAAGCTCCTGAAGGGGTGCCTCGAGGTTGCCGTGCTTGATCTCGGCCAGCGCCAGGCCCGCCGCGGCCAGGCGGTTGCGCGGCGAGGTCTCGCGCGCCGTCCTCAGAGCCTGCTCGGCCTCCTCGAGCCGGTCGGCCTCCAGGAGTAGTATTCCCTCGAAGAGCGGAAAGACCGGGTTGGCGGGCCAGCGCCCCCACGCCTCGCGCAGGAGCGCGAGTCCATCCGACAGATGACCTGAATCGGCGAGGGCGAGTGCCCTGTGGACCGCGACGTGGGGCGAGTCGGGGTTCAGTTCAGCGGCGCGGGACAGGAGCTCGAGCGCCTCGCCCGCCTCGCCTCGGCGGGCGGCGGCCTGTCCCGCGAAAAGCAGTCTCGTTGCCCTCACTGGCTTCTCCTGGCCTCGAGGTGGCGATTATAGTCCCGCCCGGAAGGCCGGTCAATCGCTCCATCGAGCCGCCCAGGGCGATTGGCGCAAAGCGAACGCCACTAGCATTGCCAGGTGTCTTCCGTTGGACACCCAGGCAGCCGGCCCCAACCGACCGCGCTTCTATGAGGTTTTCCGGGGGCCGCTCATAACCGACGGCCTTTGTGGCGCCGGCGCACGCAGGCGGGGCGCGTCGCGCCGTGGTTCCCGCACAGGCTGGAAAGCCTGAGACTATGAAGGAAACCCGCGCGTGGTCTTGAAGGAGGCCGGGGATGTGGGCTTTGGCA
>CAYYCI010000396.1:0-4640 GCA_964470215.1 uncultured Planctomycetota bacterium | reverse complement strand
TCCTTGTACGCTTGCGGGGCGAGGAGGCAGGTCGTGGCGAAAGTTCTGCTGGTCAATCCGAATCTGATCAAGCCTCCGGTCACCCCCGTGGCCCTCGACCACCTGGGGCAATATCTCCGCGGGGCGGGCTTCGAGGTCGAGGTCCTCGACCTGGCCCTCGAGGCCTCGCCCAAAGAGGCAATCATACGAACCCTGAGGGGCGATTGGCTGCTCGTGGCGGTCAGCGTCCGAAACGTTGACGACTCTTTCGCCGCGAGCCGCGATTTCTGCCTCGAACGCACCCGCAACCTCCTGGAGTTGATCTGCGGCCTGGCCTCGGGGCCGGTGGTCCTCGGCGGCTGCGGTTTTTCGCTCTTCCCGGAAGCCGCCCTCGACTACTGCCGCGCGGAACTCGGCATCGTCGGCGAGGGGGAGGAGCCGCTGGCCAGGCTGGCGCGAGCCGTCGCGCGGGACGAGCCGCTGCCCCGGGTGCCCGGCCTCATCTTCCGCAGGGAGCACCACACGGTCTTTGCCAACCCGCCCTTCCGCCACGACCTGGCCGCGCTCCCGACCTGGCAACGCGACGTGGTGGACAACTCCCGCTATCTGGCCGAGGGCGGACAGGTCGGCTTCGAGACCAAGAGGGGGTGTCCGAGAGCGTGCGCCTACTGCGCCGACCCCGTGGCCAAGGGCAACCGGCAATCGTTGCGAACCCCGCGCCAGGTCGCCGACGAACTCGAGGGCCTCGCCCGACGCGGCGTGGACGTCTTCCACACCTGCGACTGCGAGTTCAACGTCCCCCGCGACCACGCCCTCGCCATCTGCCACGAACTCATCCGCCGCAGGCTCGGCGAGCGGATTCGCTGGTACGCCTACTGCGTGCCCGACACCTACGATGGCGAACTGGCCGAGGCAATGAAGCGCGCGGGCTGCGCGGGCATTGACTTCGGAGCCGACCACGCCGACCCCAGGATGCTCGCCGCCCTGGGGCGCAGCCACTCGCCCGACGACCTGCGCCGCGTCGCGCAACTCTGCCACTACTACGACATCCCCTTCATGTTCGACCTCCTCCTCGGCGGTCCGGGCGAGAGCCGCCAGAGCATCGAGCGGACCATTGAGTTCATGCGAGAACTCAATCCCCACCGGGTGGGCACAAGCCTCGGAGTGCGCCTCTACCCGGGGACGCCGCTCGTCGAGCGCCTGCGGGCCAGGGGGCCGCTTTGGGAAAACACCAGCATCTTCGGCATCGAGGACAACGACAGCCTCCTCCGGCCTGCCTACTACATCGAACGCTCGCTCGGCGAGGACGTTGACCAGTTCATCCGAGACCTGATCGCCGGCGACGAGCGCTTCTTCTTCCCAACTGGCGAGGAGGGCGCCGAAAACTATAACTACAACGACAACTCGCTCCTCTGCGAGGCCATCCGAAAGGGGGCGCGCGGCGCCTACTGGGACATCCTCCGCCGCCTCGCCACTGCGAAAGGAGGTCCGCCATGATGAGGCTCGGTTTCGTCTCCGCAATCGTCCCTGACCTCTCCCTCGAGGACGTGGTCGCCCTCGCCGCCGAGATCGGCTACGAGTGTGTCGAGGTCTGTTGTTGGCCCAAGGGCAAGGCCGAACGCCGCTACGCAGGCGTCACCCACATTGACCTCGCCCGCTTCACCCGCTCCGACGCCGCCAGGCTGAACGACCTCTTCGCCTCCCACGGGGTCTCCATCAGCGGCCTCGGCTACTACCCGAACCCCCTCTCGCCCGACCGCCAGGAAGCGAAGGTCGCCACCACCCATCTCCGCAAGGTCATCCGAGCGGCCGAACTCCTCGGCGTCGGGGTGGTCAACACCTTCATCGGGCGCGACTGGACGAAGACCCTCGAGGACAACTGGCCGCTCTTCCGCCGCACCTGGCGCCCGCTCGTCCGTTTCGCCGAAGGCCACGGCGTGCGCATCGGGATCGAAAACTGCCCCATGCTCTTCACCAACGACGAATGGCCGGGCGGCAAGAACCTCGCCCACTGCCCCGCAATCTGGCGGCGTATGTTCCAGGAAATCCCCTCCGAGTCCCTCGGCCTCAACTTCGACCCCTCCCATCTCGTCTGGCAGGGGATTGACTACGTGGCCGCGGCCGCCGAATTCGCCGACAGAATCTACCACGTCCACGCCAAGGACGCCCGCCTCGACCCCGAAGGACTCTACGAACACGGCGTCCTCGCTCTCCCGCCGAAATACCACACCCCCAAACTCCCAGGCCTCGGGGATGTCGAGTGGGGACGCCTGATCTCCGTCCTCACCGACGCGGGCTACCGCGGTCCCGTGTGCGTCGAGGTCGAAGACCGCGCCTACGAGAAGTCCCTGGCCACCCGCAAACTCGCCCTGCGCCAGAGCGCGGCCTACCTGAGGCAATTCATCCCGCCGACCCGCTGAGAGGGGAAAGGCCGTGGACTTCACCTACGACGAAATCACCGCGATGATCGACCACTCCCTCCCCCGATGCGTTCGCTCGCTCGAGGGCTCTGGGGTGAAGGCGACGACCACGGTGGGCTTCCCCCACGGGTGCCACGCCCCGGGCCACCAAACTCGCCGAGGCGCGACGCGCCCTCGACGACGGCGACTCGCCAGCCCGTGATCCCATCCACGAAGGAGACGAAGAAACACCAAGGAACCCCCAAACCAGCCCGACTCGCGGGCCGGCCTTCTGCGCCCCGGGCTCCCGCGGGGAAACCCCAAGAACCAAGCACCGAACACCAAATCCCGGGGACCAAAGCCCGCAGCCCCGGCAAGGGGAACGACACGGACGCGCAGGCTCAGCGAGCGGTGCCCGCGCATGGAGGCGGGGCGTCTCGCCCTGCAAGACAGGACGGTGCAGAAACGGGTGCCAAAGCGCTTTCCTCCGCAACGCGAAGGAGGAAAGGAGGTCAGGGGGCCGCAAACAGCCCCGCTCCACCTGGCTTGACAGACTCGCTCATCGGTATGCCACCGGGGAAGGGTCGCTTCCCCGGCCCGGCGACACGAACGGGCCACGCAGTGGGAAAGGGCCTCTCGGCCAAACGTTCTGTGTGGCCTTCTCTGCGGTCTTCCTCTGTGCTTCGTGGCGAGCCGCTCTCAGCGCCGGAGGGGGGTCCAGTTCTGGTTCGAGCCGACGTTGGGGTCGAAGTTGGGGTTGTCGCTCAGGACGTATTCCCCGAGGCCATTGGTCCAGGCGCGGTCGTAGCCGCTGGGGAGTTCGACCTTCTGGTTCGAGTTCGGGTCAACGTACTCGTCCACGCCCCGAATGGTCTGGCTGAACTGGTCGGCCAGACGGTCGTAGACGGCGTTGCGCTGACGCCACGAACTCATCACCATCTCGCTTATCTCGTCGTTGGTCTGGCTTATGATGCGGCTGATGCGACCGATGTTGTTTATCTGTCGAATCTTGTTCTGGACGAGGATGTTGATCAGTTGGTTGTACTTGTTGAACCACCTGGGATTGAGCCTGAACGTTCGGACCATGAGCTCGAACGTGGGCCTGAGGGCCTCGAGTTTGCCCTCCGGCGCGCGGAACGAGAAGAGGTAACTGGGCAGCCAATTGATGTTGACTACCATGCCGTAGGGGGTCGGCATCCCCATCGCTGAGGACTCGACGACGCAGTAGAAGTCTTCCTCGAGCGTGGCCTGGCCGAGGGCGTATCGGACTTTGACCTTTCCGCCGAGGGCCTCCGATCGTATGCCCGGGGCGCTTTGTTGCCCGGCGCCCAGTTGGCGGGCCAACCCTGGCAGGACCTTGGCCTCGACCACGCGCAGGCCCGTCGCGCCCCGACGATGTGCCGGGATGACCATCTGCCGTAGCGCCTCGACCGGGCCGACCGGCGGCCGAACCTCGCTACCCAGGTAAACCGACCCCGGCGGGAACGTCTGGAGAACCATCGGGTTGTTGGTCCAGAAGTAGGGCTGGGAGGGGAAGGCCTCGAGTTGGCAGGCGCCGTCGGGGCTGGTGACCGTGAATGCGATTGTGGCGGGCATGGCCGGGCTTCGAAGGGTCCAGACAACCCCGCCGCGGAACTGCCAGTCGGCCGGGCCGAGGAAACTGAAGGCCTCGAGGCCGATGCCCTGGCGGTCGAAGTAGGCGAATCTCTTGAGGCGCAGCGGCTGGTGAGCCGCCCGAGCCGACGCCGCGAGAAGGGCCGCAGCCAGGAGAGCTCGCATTCTCATCTTGGTCTTCTCCTGTTCGGGCCGTGAATGGGGTGTGGCATGGCGCTCCTCTCAAAGTCTGCCCGGGGTTTTGCGCCGCGTCAAGGACCATCGCGCCCGACGGCGGCGTGGGCTTCGCCCACGGGGAGTTTCCACGAAGAGCACGAAGGGACACTTAGCCTTTATGCCCGTTAATCTGTGGCGATCCTCGTCTGCGTTCATCCGCGTGCATCTGCGGTTCCAGAAGGCACAGGCTGGAAAGCCCGTGCCACCAATAGGGACCCGATAGGTTGCAGGGACGGGAGGGGTGTAGGGGCACGACACGTCGTGCCCGCTGTCGGCGGGGCGTCCCGCCCCGCGGCGCACAGGCTGGAAAGCCCGTGCCACCGATGGACTATGGCGAGGGGACGGGGTCGCAAGCCTGAGACTATGGAGGAAGCCCGCGCGTGGTCTTGAGGGAGGCCGGAGATGTGGGCTTTGGCACGCTTTTGTGCACCG
>CAYYCI010000395.1:0-4650 GCA_964470215.1 uncultured Planctomycetota bacterium | reverse complement strand
ATCCAGGCGCTGGCCAACATCGGCGACCCGCGCAGCGCCCCGGCCCTCGCGTGGCTCGCCCAGCAGCCGAAGGGGCATCCGCTGGTGGTCGAGGCGGCCCGCAAGGCGCTCGCCAAGGTATGCACGGACCCCGGTGCGCTGCGGAAGCCCGCGGCCGTGGCATTCGCTGACCTCGCGCGCCTTTACTACGAGGGCAGCCGCAAGGTCGTCGAGGCACACGTTTACGAGTACCTCGTCTGGCGCTACGACCCCGAGAAGAAAGAACTCGTCTCCGAAACCGTCCCGAGCCATATCTACCACCTGCGGATGGCCGAGGAGATGTGTCGCAACGCCCTGATGGCCAATCCCGAGTACGAGCCGGCCATTCCGCTGCTCCTTTGTTCGCTTTTCGCACAACAACAACTCATCGAGGCCTTCTACTCCACGATCGCGGGCAAGGCCAACCTGACAGAGGAAGAGCAACAAGAGGCGAAACTGCTGGCGCCGGTTCGCAAGCGATTGGCGATGGCCAAGGCGGTCGCCCAGGCCGCCGGCAAGAAGTTCGTCTATGCGGCCCTCCGGGAGGCGCTGCGCGACGGCAAGGCCGACGTGGCCGTGGCGGCGATCCGCGCGGTCCAGGAGATAGCCGACGGCTCGGCGCTCCCAGCCCCGCCAGTCCCGGAAGAGGAACTCGAGAGGCAGCGCAGAGGGGCCAGGCGTCGCGCGATGTGGCGAAAGCCCCTGAGCATCTTCACCTGGTACGGCCCGAAAGGCCGACCCGAGGCGCCCCCGCCGCCGCCTCCCCCGAACCCCTATGCCATCGAGCTCGACGGCTCGCCTCTGGTTGACGCGCTCACATCCCCGAACCGCCTGGTGCGCTATGCGGCGGCCGAGGCCATCGTGGCCATCTCGCCCACACACCCGATCCGCGACACCGACAAGGTGATGAGCAACCTCGCGCAGGCCCTCGGCGAGACCGCCACCCACGTTGCCCTCCTGGTCGAGGAGGACAAGGCCGTGGCCGAGGAGTTGCGTCCCCACATCGAGAGGCTGGGCGTCATTCCCGTCCTCGCGACCAGCGAGCGCGACGCCATCTCGGCGGCCACCGAACTGCCCCCCAAGGACCTGATCATCCTCAGCGGCTCGCTCAAGCGCATCCCTCCCGCCGAGATGCTCGCCAGCCTTCGGCGGGTTTACACCCTGGCCGCCGCGCCCGCGATCGTCGTGGCGGCCCGCAGCGACCTGCCAGCCCTCCAGGAGGCCTTCAAGGGCCAGAAGGTAACCTTCCTGACGCGTCCGTTCTCGGAGGCGCAGATCAAGGACACCTTCGCCACCATTCTCAAGGGGCTTCCGGAACCCAAGAACAAGGCGGTGGCGGCGGCCTGTGCGGTGGGCGCCGCACAGGCTCTCGCCTCGATCGACCCCGCCACCTCGATCTTCCGCCTCACCGACGCCCTCGACGCCCTCATCCAGGCAGCGGCGAACAAGGCTCACCCCGACAATGTCCGTATCGCGTGTTGCGAGGCCATCGCCCGGGCCGCCAGCCCGAAGCCCATCCCGGCGCTCATCACGGTTTACAACGACAAGGACAGCTCGAAGAAACTGAGGCTGGCGGCCCTCGAGACAGTCGGCGCCTGCGCCGCTGGCACCGAGAGGCTGCAAGAGGAAATAGCCAAGAGGGTCGAGCAACTCCTCGAGGCGGCGTCGCGGGACCCCGACAGCGACGTCCGCCAGGCAGCGGCCAAGGCCCTGGGGCTGATGGGCGGGGCGTCCGGCGAGTTCACCGGGGTGATGGACGCCCTCCTCGAGCAGTAGGCCGCCGCCAAACAACGCAGACCGCAACGAGGCGCTGTCAGCGGCGGCGCCTCGTTTCTTTCCTCACTGCACGGCGTCTGCCGCAGCATCCCATTCGTCGTAGAGGTCCTGGAGTTGGGCCTTGAGAGCCTCGAGTTGGGCGGCAAGGGTGCGGATGGTGTCGGGACTCTTGTAGATTTCAGGGTCGCTCATTGCGTGGTGGAGCGTTTCGACCGCTTCTTCGCGTTCGATTATGAGTTTCTCGAGGACCCCGAGCGGCCTGGGCTTTCGCTCGCGCCGGGCGGTCTGGGCCTTCCGGGACCGGGGAGGCCGTCGCTTTTCGGGCGGGGCGGTCGGCTCGCGCTCGCTTAGCCTTGCCTGGCGGTAGGACGGATACGAGCCGTGGAACAGCCGCGCGTGGCCGTCGCGAATCTCGACTATCTTCTCGGCGACCCGCTCGAGGAGATAGCGGTCGTGGGAGACGACGATGGCCGTGCCCTCGTAGGCCAGGAGCGCTTCCTCGAGGGCGAGGCGGGAGGGAATGTCGAGGTGGTTGGTCGGCTCGTCGAGCAAGAGGAGATTCGGCCCTGAGAGGATCAACCTGGCGAGGGCCAGCCGCGCCCGCTCGCCGCCGCTCAGTTCGCCCACCCGACGATTTATCTCCTCCTCGCCGAAGAGGAAGAGGCCGAGCAGGTCGCGGAGTTCTCCCGCGCGGCGCCCCGGGGCGCGCGACCACACGCTCTCGAGGACCGTCGGCTCCGGCGCCAGGTCCTCGAGGCCCTGGCGATGGTAGCCGACGGTTATCTCGTGGCCCAGGCGGACCGAGCCCTCGCTGGGCTCGAGCTCGCCGGCAATGAGGCGCAAGAGGGTCGTCTTCCCCGCCCCGTTCGGCCCCACCACTCCTATTCGCTCGCCCCGTAGGACCTGGAGGTTCAGTCCGCGGAAAAGCCACCGGGCGTCGAACCCCTTGCCGACCCCCTCGAGGTTGACCACCTCGTTTCCGCCGCGGACCGCGGGGGTGATTCTCAGGTGGATGGTCTTGTCGGCGGTGGGACGCTCGAGGCGTTCGAGGCGCTCGAGCCTCTTGCGGCGCCCTCTGGCCTCGCGGCCCCTCTGCCCGGCGATGTAGCGCTGGATGAAGGCTTGTTCCTTCGCCACGCGCGCCCGCTGCCGCTCGTAGAGTTTCTGTTGCCTGGCGAGGCGCTCGGCTCTCTGGCGAGCGTAGGCCGTATAGTTCCCTCGATAGACCTCCACCCGGCCTTCCCGCACTTCCACCACCCGCTCGGCGAAGCCGTCGAGGAAGCGGCGGTCGTGGGACACGACCACTGCCGCGCCTGGAAAGGCGCGCAGGAATTCCTCCAGCCACTCCAGCCCCTCTACGTCCAGGTGATTCGTCGGCTCGTCCATGAGCAACACGTCCGGCTGCTTGAGGAGCAGGTGTGCGATGGCGAGGCGGCTGCGCTCGCCGCCGCTGAGGCGCTCGACGGGGCAGTGGAGGATTTCGCCGCGCAGGCCCACTCCTGCCAGAGCGGCCTCGGCGCGCTGGTGGCGGCCGTAGCCGCCGAGGCGCTCGAATTCGGCCTCGAGTTTCCCCTGGCGCTTCAGGAGAGCCGGAGCGTCGGGCGGGTTCTCCGCCAGCCGCCAGCGAAGGGCGTTGATCTGGTCTTCGAGGTCGTCGAGGTGCGCGAAGGCCGAGAGCGCGCTCTCCAGGACGGTCCCGTGGCCAGCGAAGCCAGGCTCCTGAGGCAGGAAGCCGACCGAGAGGCCTCGCGCGAAGTGGACATCGCCCCTGGTCGGCTCGGCCTCACCGGCGAGGAGGCGCAACAAGGTCGTCTTTCCCGCCCCGTTGGCCCCGACCACTCCAATGCGGTCGCGTTCGTGGACGCTCAGGCTGGCGCCCTCGACGAGCACCAGGTTCCCGTGTGCCTTGGTCACGTTGTGGAGAGAAATGAGAGGCATTGGCGAAACAGGTCGGCCAGGTCCTTATTCGTAGTGATAGAGGATTGCGGCCAGAGCAGCGGCGGCCGCGGTCTCGGAGCGGAGAGTGGATTTACCGAGGCGGACGGTCTCGAATCCTGCGGCCTCGGCCGCGCGCACCTCCCCGCGCTCCAGTCCACCCTCCGGTCCTATCAGATAAATCACCGAGCGTGGGACGGGATGCGCCTTGAGGGCCTCGCGCAGTGCCATGCCCCCCTCGTGGGGCGAGAAGACCAGCTTGAGGTCCCACCGAGCGGCCTTCGCCAGGAGAGCGGAGAGCGGCCGTGGCGGGGCAATGCGGGTGACGGTTGCCCGGCCACACTGCTTCGACGCCTCGACCGCGATCCTCTCCCAGCGGGCCAGGCGGTGTGCCTCCTTGTCGCTGACCTTGGGCACGCATCGGCGGGTTTCGACCGGGATGATCTGCCTGGCGCCCAGTTCCGAGCATGCCTCCACGAGACGCTCCATGGCCCTGGCCTTGACGATGGCGCAGGCCACGGTCACCGCGAGGCTGGGGTCGCGGTCCGGTCGTTCGCGGCGCGCGATCGCAATCTTGGCCCCGCGCCGGTCGGCCCGTTCGACCATCCCCACACACTCCACCCCGGAGCCATCGAAGAGCGCGACCTGGTCGCCGACGCCCACCCGCATGACCTTCAGCGCGTGGTGGGCTTCCGGGCCTTCGAGCCACACGTGATTCTTGGTCCCCAACCCTGGCACGAAGAACCTGTGCACGGCAAGGCTCCCTTCGGCCCAGATTATAGCGCCCGCCCAGGAGGCTGTCGAGAACCCGCCAGGGCCGATAGTGTCAAGTTTTTTTGTAAAATCGGATTGAGGGGTGAGGGGGGCATATCCTCGCTCCATCGGGTTCCGATGGGTGATATAGGTCAGGCGCTCCCAGCT
>CAYYCI010000394.1:0-4660 GCA_964470215.1 uncultured Planctomycetota bacterium | reverse complement strand
GGCCCTCCTGCCCACGGGCCTGGCGGCAACCGCGGTGTCCTTCTCGCGGATGTCGGCCACGCGGAACTCCTTCCCCGTTGTTGTCCGGGGATCACATTATACCGGAAAATCAGAAATTGTCGTCCGCCGCTTCCCGGGCCGGGGTCCGTGGCTCGGGCCTGGGCTGCTGGGGCGGGGTCTGCTTTAGCCCACGGCCACCCATCCGATAGAGGTCGCCCTCGTCGTCGTTCTTCCGCTCGTCGCGGTAGCGGTCGGGCTGGAAGCGGTAGATAGCCCGCTTGAGAAGTTGGATGTCCTCGGGGTCGTTGCTGGCGAGTTTTCGCGACCACTGTGGCGGGTCGAACTGCTCGACCGGTATGTTCGGCCGCTTGTCCGGCCCCACGCTCGTCAGGAGCCAGGCGTCGGGCAGTTTGCCCTCGGGGCCGGGCTGGCCGCGGCTGTAGCCGTAGGCTCTTCGGGGAGCGAAACGGTCGCGGGGCAGTTCGGGGAGAAAATCGGGCACGAGTTGGTCGAGGGTCTCCGGGTAGTGGCCTTTCTGTTCGCGGTACCGTTCGAGGGCCTTGGCGAGGCGGTCGAAATCGCCCTCGACTCGCCGGGCCACGACCCGGTTCCCCTGGTCGAAAAGGATGGCAGCCAGAGCGAAGGTTCCCAGTGTGCCGAGGTCCGAGCGGGCCTCGATGAGAACGCCGCCCTGTTCCCGGCGGAGTGTCGCCTGGTAGCCGCGGAGGCTGGCGATGACGGGCTCGAGGTCGGCGAGCAGTCTCGCTGTCCCCGCAGGCAGTTCGCCTCGGATGCATCGGAGCACGGAGGCGAGGAAGGCCGAGTCGTCGAACTGCACCATGGCGTGGACGGGTTGGTTGGGCCCGGCGGCCTTCAGCGCGAATGGTTTCTGCGGGGCGGCGAGGGCCGCCTGGAGCGGCTCCGGTCGGAGCGAAGCCAGCAGGGTGTCGCCGCTGAGGACGTAGGATGGCCGCACGTCGGGGTTGAGAGGCACGGAGAACGAGTAGAGCGTCTGGTCGCCGACCTTCCTGGCTTTTCTCTCCACGCCCTGCTGCCAGAGGGCCTGGCTTGCGGCGAGTTTGTCGAGGGTTGCCGAGAGGACTTGTGGTTTGGCCAATCGAGCCGCGAAAACCACGGGAACTTCCTCCGGGGTCGGCTCGCGCGGCGCGCCGAAGAACGACTCGAGCCGGCTCAGGTCAATCCCGACGGCCACCTCGTCGCCGAAGGCGTCCAGCACGTCGCTCTTTATGTTTATGCCGTGTTGCTGTTCGACGCGGGTGACGATGGTCTGGAGGAAGTCCCCCGCGCCCGGCCCGGCCGCCTGGACGAGCATCGTGCGGAAGCGGTCCCACAGGCCGACATCCCGCAGCGAGAAGGCGAGGACCGCGGTGTAGGTGCCGGGAATGAAGCGGAGCATGGTCGGCTCGACCGGGCGGCCGGCCGTGAGCATGCGGACCAGCCCCGTCGGTTGCGTGCCGGTGTGGACGAACAGGCGCTCGCGGACCCTTCCGCCCTCGAAGGCTATGCTCAAGGCGGCGGCCTCGGAGGCTCCCAGGCCGAGCGCGCCGAGCGCCCGGAGTTGAAGCGGGTTGGCCGCCACGCCGCTTTTGTCCTTGAGCGCGCGGACGTTCAGGAAGGCGAAAAGCCCGTCGCCTCCCAGGCGTTTGCGAATCCGCGCATAGAGCGGGTTATCGGCCAGGGCCGGCTTGCCCGCCGAGGAGAGAAGTGCCCCCACCCCGCCGGAAGTCCCGGCGACCAAGACATTGCCCACCGTGGCGAATGCCAGGCGTGGCCCACGCGGCCCGGCAAGTTCGTGAACAGTCAGGTCGCCGTGTTTTTTCTCGCTCGCCTCCAGGTCGGTGCCGAGGAGCGAGAGCAGCTGAAGTTGCGCCACGAGGGCGTCGTGGAGCTTGGCTGGCTCGGTCGCCTCGAGGAGCAGGACCACCGGCACCCTCGCCCTCAGGTCGGCGGGGTCTTTGAAATCCAGGAGTGCGAGGGCGAGGTGGTTTCCCAGCGCCCTGTCGAGTTCCTGGGCTGGCAGACCGGTCACGACCGTGCCGAGGAAGCCGTAGCCCGCCCCGAGGACTGTCCTGAGGTAGGAGAGGAGCCGCGAGGCGCGCACGGCGCGCCCCAGAGCGCTGGCATCGAAGTCGGCGAGGAGTTCTCGAGTGTCGCCCACCTCCACGAAAGCCACGGCATCGCCCGGCACGATGCCATCGAGCGTGGCCCCCGAGGCCACCACGCCGGCCATCAAACTGCCGAGAAGCGTCGCTGTTAGAACCAAGCCTCTCATGACCAACTCCTCTGGTGCGAGTGGACCGCTCCCCACCGGGGAATACAGTCGCTCGCCGCCATCGGTTCCACTTCCCCGGAGGGATTGTAAGGCCGCCCCGGCCTGGCGTATAATGTCGGACGAAAGGAGCGTGCCGTGTTCCGTCGTCGCACTTGTGAGGGGCGGGGCTGCATGGCCCGCCACAGCCGCCGCCGCTTCCTGGCCGCCGCGGGGGCCACCGCCGCAGCGGCGAAGCTGGGGCTTCTCGACTTCGCGTCGTCGCTCTTCGCCCAGGAGGCGAAGCCCGCGGGCAAGCCGCTCGTCAAGGTGGTCTTCGTCCGCCCCGACAAGGAGCCGGTCGTGAGCTGGCCGGGCGGCAACTGCGACGTGCCGGCCCAGCAGGCCCTGTTCACCCGCACGCTCGAGGCCGCGGCGAAGAAGCTCGACGTGCAACTGGACATTCGCCACGAGCCGCTCAACAAACCCGCCGACATCGCGGCCCTGCTCGATAGCCTGAAGAAATCGCCCCCCGACGGCCTGCTGGTGGGCGCGATGAGCCTGTTCTTCTGGAAGCCGGTGAACGAGATCGTCGCCAAGCGCCCCGACGACCTGCCCACCATAGTCTACAGCCACGTCACCGGCTTCACCAAGCACCTCCAGTGTGGGCGCAACACGCCGAAGACCTTTCTCGGCGCAACACACGAGGTCGAGTGGCTCGCCACCGCCGTCCGCATGTTCCACACAATCTGGCAGATGAAGAACACACGCATCCTCATGCTGCGCAGCCCGGGCAAGGACCTGACGCTAAAGCCCTGGGGAACGGTCATCCACCCGATAGACCGCCGCCGCTTCGCCGAGGAACTCAAGAAGGTCGAGGCCACCGACGAGGTTCGCGCCATGGCCGACCTCTACGCGAGGAACGCCGCGAAAATCGTCGAACCCTCGAAGGAAGAAATCCTCACCGCCGCCAAAAACTACTTCGTCTGCCGCCGACTGATGAAGGCCGAGGACTGCCACGGCATCACCATAGCCTGCCTCGGCTGGAAGGACCCCGTGTGCATGGCCTTCTCGCGTCTGCTCGACGAGGGCATCGTGGGCGGCTGCGAGTGCGACCTCAACGCCGTCGTCAGCGAACTCCTGAGCATCCACCTGCTCGGCCGCCCGGGCTTCATCCAGGACCCCTCGCCCAACACCGTCAACAACACCCTCATTGGCGCGCACTGCACGTCGCCCACCAGGCTCGAAGGCATCGAGGCGCCCTACCGCGCGCCCTACTGGCTCCGCAGCTACCACACCCGCACAGGCTGCTCGATGCAGGTGCTGTGGCCCGTGGGCAAGGCGGTCACCGTGCTCCAGGCCAACGCCAGGGGCGGGGGCATCTGGGTGGGCACGGGGCGCGTGCGGTCGAACATCCCGCAGCCACCCACCGGCTGCTGCCGCACGGCGGTGGAGGTGGAGCTGGACAACGTGGCCGACACCCGCGACGTGAAGGGCTTCCACCAGCTCTTCCTGCTCGGCCGCCACGAGCGCACGCTGCGTGCTTACGCCAAGCTTGCGGGCGTCCCCATCGCCCCGATTGCCTGATGGATGGTGCCCTTCATCGGCTCGGCCCAGGCGGTGGGTGCTGAAGGGCACGTTGGGGCGAATCCTCTGACCGGGTTTCTTGCCGCGCGTGGTGAATTTGTGGTTGACATAGTTGAACACCGGCGGGCGGGCGTTTGCTGCCCAGAAGAAATGGCGGTTGAGCCCGCCCGACCAGTCGCGGAGTTCCCAGTCACTGTGGTGTGGCCAGCCTTCGCTCTCGATCCCGTTGAGCAGGCCGAATGCCCGCTGTTTTCGCGGGCTGTGACCGTCGCCCAGGATGAGCCTGCCATCGCCCAGTCTGGCCCTCAGATTGCGGCAGAACTCCACCACGCCGACGCCGTAGGTGTTCACCCCATCGAAGAAGCCCTTGTCGGGCCGGCCGTCTGGCGGCGTGGTGCCGAAATCGGCCGTCAGGGCGAGAAGGTTTGTAGTTACGCCTTCAGGCGGATTTCGGCGACCGGGAATACCGTTGGGGGCCAGAAGGCCGCCTGAAGGCGGAACTACCAACGCGTTTGCCGCCCCGTGGATGGTTTGGGTAACGCCCCTCTGGGGCTGGGCCTCGGGGCCTTCTTCGTGGCACGCCGGTTTGCGCGAATTTTTGCCCTTGACAGATCGCGGTTTCGGCTTATGATCGGGGTTGTGGGCGGGACCTGCATGCTCCCTCGCGCATGGCCGGTGGTCGGGGTGGCGAGCACCAGGCAGTCGGTGGTCCTGGGGCGTATCGGCCCTGGCTTGTGGGGGTGGGTGTGGAGTTCGGCAAGACTAATTCTGCGAAACAAAGCCATTTTCGGGGGCGTGGGCCCG
>CAYYCI010000393.1:0-4667 GCA_964470215.1 uncultured Planctomycetota bacterium | reverse complement strand
CCCTCGCCTCCTGTGTATTGGGGGCTGTCGTCGGGGGCTGACCAGTTCAGCGGGGCCACGCGAGCCGGAAGCCGGTGAAGGGGTCCCGCGTCCCCCTCTCCTGTTGGCGATACTGATAGGGCACCAACGCCCTCTGGTCGTCGGCAGCCGAGCCGCCGGCCACGGCGTAGGGCGTCTTGCCCTGCCTGCTGCGGCCCGCCACCGTTGCCGTCCACTCGCGGGCGTTGCCGAGCAGGTGGAAAAACGGCGAGGTGTCGCGGCGCCAGAAGTGCCTGGTGGCGCGCATGAGGCGACCCTGGACGACCGCGCGGCCGGCTCTCCTTGCGAAGTTGACGCGGCTGGGGTCGAACTCGTTCCCCCAGGGATATAGCCTGCCGTCGGTGCCGCGGACGGCGCGTTCCCACTCGTGAGCCGTCGGCAGCCTCGCGCCCAACCACGCCGCGTACGCGCTCGCTTCCTCCCACGTGATGTTGACCACGGGAAACTCCCCGTGGCCGCGGCGATAAGCCCCACCCTTCCAGTCGGGCGGAGCCGGGCGGCTCGTGGCCTTCAGGTAGAAGGCATATTCGGCGTTGGTGACCTCCCTGGCGCCCAGGAAGTAGCCGGGCAACTCCACCGGCTTATTCTCCCGCCCAGCGAGAAACTTGCCCGCCGGGATGTGGACGAAGCCGCCGAGCAATCGCGAAAGCGACCCGCGGACCCGCCTCGCGGCGGTCGGGTCGGCCTGGACGGCTGCCGCGAACTCTTCGTAGGCCGCCTCGACCATTCCCCCGAGCAGTGCCAGGAGGCCGATGGCCCGGTGGTCTTCGGCGGTTTTCTGTGGCGCGCTGCGCGCGAACTCGACCAGCTGCCCGAGGGGGAGTTCCTTCCAGGTCAACTTGCCCTTGTGTCCTGGCATCTCGACCTCGATGCCATCCGCCTCGACGGCCTTGACGAGTGCGGGCAAGCGCCCCAGTTTTTGCTGTAGCCAGATGCGGCCGTCGGTCTTGCTGGCCTCGGCGGCCTGGGCTTTCGCTCCCGCCACGACCAGCGCGGGGAGGCGAGCCAGCACCTCGGCATCGGCCCGGAGGCCGGCCGTCAGTTCCTTCATGGCCGCGTGGTTGGCTTTCGCCTCGGCCTGGCGACACGCCTCGACCGCCCTGGCAAGATCGAAAGCCGCCGCTGCATTGCGCACCGCCTTCAAGAGCGTCGCATACTCAGCCACGACCGAGTCGCGTCGGGCGCGGATGAGACCCACTATGCGAGCCGCCTCGTCCTTGTAGGTCGGCGCCTGCCAGGTCTCAAGCGCGGGTTTGAGCTTGGCGATGGCCTCGGAGAACCGACACTGGCGGACCAACTGCCGGGCGGCATCCTTGAGCGCCGCGAACTCAGCGGCCAACTTGGTCTTCACGCCTGCGAGTTGCCGCGCAGCCTCCGCGCCAGCCTTTGTGCCGCGGTGGGCCGCCACGAGCGGCTCGAGCGCCGCTATTGCCCTCCCGTAGGCTTCGGCATTCAGGTTCGCCCGGAGGTCGCCCTCGATCCTCTTGAGCGCCTGGCTGGCCGCTGCCTCCCGGGCGGCCAGATAGGCATCGCGCTGCTCGGCCAGGTTCTTCGCCGCCTCGGTGTCGCCGTATTTTGCCAGGAATGCCGCCACCTTCTGCATCTTCTGCTCGTGGGAGATTCTCGTGTCGCGGAAAAGGGAACGGAACGCGGCCACCTCGGCCCTTGCCTGGGCCTCGTGGAGCGCCTCGAGGGCCTGGGCGCGAATCGCGCGCACCTTCGCCGCCGCACCCGTCTTTCCATATTTCTTCAGAAACGCGTCGCATTCCTTCACGATGGCCTCGGGGCGCCGCGCGTTCTTCTTCGCCAGGAGTTCCAGCCGCGCCAGCTCCACCTTCGCGTCGGCCTCGGCTTTCCCCTCGGGCGTCGGCTCGCGCTTCTTGCTGACCTTCCCGCTCGTGGTCCTCTCCGGCAACGGCGGCTCGGGAGCGCGCGAGGGAAATAAGGCCAACTTGATGAACCAGGCGAGAACGACAGCCAGAACAACCCCGCCGACCGCAGCGAATGCCTTGCGTCTCGGTGTCCAGCGCTCTGGCTCTTCGACCTGCGGTGCTGGTTCAGGTTCAGGCTTTGCCTCTTCCTCGCCCTTCAGGCGCAATTGGCGCTCCTCGTGGGCGGAGAGCGGAGCGGGCGCGGGTTCTTCCGGAGCGCCTGGCGGTTTTGGCCCCGGCTCCTCGGAACGCGGCTGTGGTTCGGGCGGCCGTGAGACCACGTCCAGGAAGTCCTTCGGTTCCTTGCTCTCGGGTTGCGGCTGAGGTGGCTCGGCAGGCGCCAGCGGTGGCGCGGGTTCTTCTGCCAGGGTAGGCTCCACCACCGCCAGTTCCGACTCGTCGAAGCCAAGTTTCGGCGGCTCGGGAGCCGGCGCCGCCGTCGGCCTGACCGCCAGGAGGCTCTCGAGGACCGCGGCGGCGTCCTGAGGCCTCGCGCCAGGGTCTTCCGAGACCAACGCCACGACCAGCTCCACCAAACGGGGTGGCGCGCAGACCTCCAGGGGCGGCCGCGCTTCCGGCACTCCTGCCGTTTGGCTCGCGATGGTCTCCGCCGCCCCGCCCCCGGGGAAGAGCGGCCCGCCGGTCAGCGCCAGGAACAGGAGCGCCCCGAGCGAGAAGAGATCGGCCCGGTGGTCCGCCTCCCGACCCATCAGGAGCTCGGGGGCAATGTAGCCCGGCTGCCCGACCACCAACTTCGGGTCGGCGCGGGCCTCCGGCCCAACCGCGAATGCGAAGTTGCGCAACAACGGCTCGCCATCGGGAAGAATGAAAACGCTCCTGGGACCGATATTCCTGTGGACGATTCCCCGTGAGTGGAGTTTCGAGAGAGCGTCGGCCAGAGCGCGAGCAATCCGCAGCACCTCCCCCGCCCCCAGCCCCTGACCCGGCGCGAGCATCTCCTCGAGGGGTTTTCCCTCCAGGGCAGGCGCCACCGCGAAAAGCCCGTCGCTGAGGCGACCCAGTTGGGTGACGTTGGCCAGCGCGGCGTGGCGGACCGCCGCGGCCAACTTGCCCGAGCGAACGAACGCCCTGGCGCGCTGAGCATCCCGGGCCGCTTCACCGCGCAAGACCAATAGCGAATAGCGTTGATTGAGCGCGACGTCCAGGCCCTCGTAGAGCGCCACCCCGCCCTCCCAGCCGAGCCGCGAGACCACCCGGCAAGGTCCGACGGTTTGCCCGATCAGGGGGTCCGGTTCCTCGGCAGCCACCTCCCCGGGCGCCGCCACAGTGAGCGCATAGGCCCGGCAACCGCGTGGGCAGCGCGCCACGAGCAGGTCGCCCCGACGCCTGACCGCGCAGGCCGACCCACACTCGACACATGCGAGGGATTCGACGACCTCGAGTCCATCTGCGCCCACTTTGCTCTTTCCCGCGTTTTGGTCTTGATAACCCAGTCTATCACATTTTGCCTCGCCGGCAAGCGCTCTGCGGCGAAAGAGGCGCCGTGGCTGCTCCGGCGAGACCATGGCTGCAATCGGGAGCCAACGCTATCTTGACTCCCGGCGCCCCGTGCCTTAGGATCGGTGGGTCGGCCGGTGTGTTCCTGCCCTAGTGGGTTTTCCCGATGGCGCGACTTATCTGGTTCCTCGTCGCCGCGCTCGCGGCCACCCGGGGGATGGCCGGCGGCCTGGGGGCCGTCCGCGATGCCCTTGGGCGGAGCATCCGCCAATTCCGGCATGTTCGCTCGCTCCCGCTGGCCGACCTCGCGTCGCTGACTGAGCGGGCGTCTGGTGGCCGCTACGAACGAATGCTCCTCAAGGCCCAGCGAGCCGAGCAGGACGGGCGCTGGGAGCGCACCATAGAACTCTACCAACGGCTCCTCGACGAGGCGTCGGAGGAACTCGTGGCGGTCTCCCCGAGGCTCCTGTTGCCCATGCGCACGGTCGTCGAGGAGCGGCTGGGCAACCTCCCGGCCGATGGCCTGGCGGCTTATCGCCGCCGGGGCGACCCGCGGGCCCGCCCGCTCTTCGAGGCGGCCGTCCGGCGGAGCCGGGAGGCCGCTCTGGCCGAGGTCGCGCGGAGGTTTCTGCTGAGTTCGGTTGGCGACGACGCTCTCGACCGTCTGGCCACGAGGTGGCTGGCGCGAGGCCAGGCGGGCAGGGCGCTGCGCGCCTGGCGGCGGCTTCTGCGGGTCTATCCCGATTCCGACCTGTCCCCCGGCAGCGTTGCGGCCAAACTCGCCGCCGCGCTGGCCAGGCTCGGCCGGGTGGCCGAGGCAAGGAAGTTCCTCCAGGACCTCGCCGAGCGCCTTCCCGACGCGACCGTGGCGGCCGGCGGACAGAAGATGAGCCTGGGGGCGTTGGCCAGGAAACTCGGCGATGCGAGTGCTCCCGACAGAACGGGCGAGTGGTGGCCGACGGAAGGCGGAGGCATGAGCCAGAGCCGCCGGGCCGGCCGCCCCCTCCGCCCCGGCTCGCTGGCCTGGGCCGACGCCATCTATCCGCAGGAGGTGGCCAGAGCGCTCAGCGCCTGGCGCGGGTCGCGAACCTTCGCCAGAAGCCGCTACTCCTCGGAACCGCCCGTGAGGGTGCTCCCGATCCTGGCCGCGGGCAAGGTCGTCTATCCCTGCCGCTTTGGCTTGCTAGCGCGCGATGTGATCACTGGGAAGCTGTGTTGGGAATGGCCGTGGCCGGCCGG
>CAYYCI010000392.1:0-4667 GCA_964470215.1 uncultured Planctomycetota bacterium | reverse complement strand
AAGCCCACACCCCCCGGCGCGCTGCCATCCCGGGTTTCCTCATAGATGTGCCACCGGGTGGCGGCGAGGCGATGACACAGCGGGCTGAAGGCGGATGACATGCCGCGCGTGTCCGTAGCCAGCGATTTCGATTTCATCCAGGCCAAGGTCCACGGCCTCCGCAGCAAGGTCTTCGAGCGAGAGCGACTCGACGAACTGGCCGAACTTCGCACCATCGAGCAACTGTGGCATCGCCTCTACCCGGGCGAAGAGCCTGCCGACCATCATTCCCTCCAACGCCGCCTCCTTGCCGACCACGTCGAGACGCTCGACAGGGTTCGCGGCCACGTTCCCGACCGCCTGCGGCCGTTCATGGATTGGGTGCTGCGCCGCTTTCAGGTCGAGAACATCAAGGTGCTCCTGCGGGGCTGGAAGCGTCGGGAGCCTGCGGCGCGGGTGGCGGCGATGCTCGCCCCACTGCCCGAGGACCTCGAGTTGCCGGTGCGCGCGTTTTTGTCCGCCACAAGCCTGGCCGACTTCTTGCTCCTTGTTCCCGACCCGGACCTGCGCACGGGGGCGGAGGCTGCCGCGCGCGAACACCTCGAGACGGGCGAGACGTTTTTCGTCGAGGCGGCCCTCGACGCTGCTTACTACCGCAAGTTGCTCGAGCGCCAGCGCCAGTTGCCCGCCCCCCACCGCCGTGGCACCGAGCAACTGGTGCGCCTGGAGGTCGCGGCGGCCAACGTCCTTTGCGTTCTCCGGCTCAAGTTGAACTACCAGATTCCTTTCGAGCGGGTCGCGAAGTTTCTCGCCCCTTCGGCCTCTCATCCTTTCCGCCTGGAGCGGCTGTACGCGTATGCGAGTTTTTCGGACATGGTGAAGTTGGTCCCCGCCGAACTTCTGCCGCGCGACCGGCGCGAGGGCGTGGCCGACCTGGGCGAACTGGAACGCGCGATCTGGGAGCGCATCCTGACCGTGGCCAATCGCCGTTTCTACCGCTCGAGCGGCGACCTGGGCGCGGTGCTGGCGTTCGTGGTCATAAAGCGCGTCGAATTCGCCAGCCTGGTGCGAGTGATCGAGGGCGTCCGCTACGGCATGGAGCCACGCGCCATCCGCGATGGCCTGATCCGACCCGGCGGGGCCGGGAGTTGAGGTAGAGAATGCTTCGCGCGGCCGAGATGAAACGCCTGGAGGCACTGATCCTCGAGCGAGACGTCCGCGCGGTGACCGAGTGCCTGGGCCGCCTGGGCATCGTCCATCTGTCGCGAGCCACCGCATCCGAGAGCGGCGAACTCCTCGAGCCGGCCGCCGTGGAGGAACAGGCCGAGCGCCTGAGAGGTCTGCGCGAGAGGGTCGAGGCGCTATGTCATCTCCTCGAGGTCGGCGAGGACCACCCGGCCGCCGAGTTGCCCTTCGCTTCCCTCGACGAGATGGACCAGTCGCTGGCGAGCCTCGAGAGCGAACTGGCCGAACTGGCCGAGCGCCGCAAGAGACTGGACACCGAGATCGAAGCCGAGTATCAGGCGCTGCGCGACATCGAGGCATTCCGCCCCGTGGACATCCGGCCCGAGGAACTCTCGGACCTCGATTTTCTCCATTTCGCCATCGGCACCCTCCCGGCGCGCAACCTCGAGGCCATCCGCGAGGCCCTCGGCGAAAAGGCCGTCGTCTTGCCCTTCCGCTCGCCCGCCGGCGACCAGAAACTCATCGCGCTCACAAGCCGCACGGGGCGCTTCGCCCTCGAGTCGGTCCTCGAGGACAACGACTTCATCCCGGAGACCCTCCCCGCCACGAAGGGCCAGCCGCCCTCGGAGGCGGCGCAAAAGGTGCGCGAGCGGCTCATGGCCCTCGCGCGCCAGCAGGAGGCCCTCCGCGCGGCGACGCGCGAGGTGGCGGCTCGCGAGGGCGGACGCCTCGCCGCCTACCGCCAACGCCTCAGGGTGGACGAGCGGTTCCTCTCCGCGCAGGCTTACTTCGGCAAGACGGGCTCGACTTGTCTCATCACGGGCTATGTCCCATCGAGGCGGGTGGACCCCGTCCGCGAGGAACTCCTCCGTGCCACCGGCGGGCGGGTGGTGGTCGAGGTGAGCGACCCGGCCGAGGACGACCCCGAGGTGCCGACCCTGATGGAGAACCCGCGCCTTTTGCGCCCGTTCGAGATGTTGGTGGAGGGCTATGGGCATCCCGGCTACCGCGAGATCGAGCCGACGCTCCTGGTCGCCATTGGATTCCTGTTGATGTTCGGGATGATGTTCGACGACGTGGGCCACGGCCTGGCGCTCGTGGCCTGCGGCCTGGCGCTCGCACGGAAGGCCACCCGCGACGAGATGAAAAACCTCGGCCATCTGCTCTGGATGAGCGGCTGCTCGGCGATGGTCTTCGGGTGGGTGAGCGGGAGCATCTTCGGCCTCGAGGGCGCCATCCGGCCCCCGCTCGGCGGCTGGTTCGAGCCCCTGGGCAGCGTGGCAAACATCAACCGAGTGCTGATGGCCGCGATCGTCCTCGGGGTGGTGGTCATAAGCCTCGGGGTGGTCCTCAACATCATCAATCGCATCCGTGCTCGCGACTACTTCGCAGTGGTCTTCGACCGCTTCGGGGTGGTGGGTTTCATTTTCTACTGGGGAGCGGTGGGGCTGGGGATTCGCGCGGTGGTCAGGGGGGCCGCGCCCTCGCTCGGCGAGGCGGTGGTGCTTGTGGGGGTGCCACTGGTTGTGTTATTCTTTCGCGAGCCGCTCCACCATCTGTTGACGCGGCGCGACCACCTGCGGCTGCCGACCCTGCTCGGCGGCCTCTTCGAGGGCTTCGTCGAGGTGCTCGAGACCTTGAGCACGTATGTGGCCAACACGGTCTCGTTCGTCCGTGTGGGCGCGTTCGCCCTGGCCCACGCGGCGGTGTGTGTGGCCATCTTCTCCACCGAGGCGATAGTGCGCAAGATGCCCGGGGGACCGCTGTGGTCGGTCCTGGTCGTGGTCTTCGGGAATGCCTTCGTCATCGTGCTCGAGGGGCTCGTGGTGGGCATCCAGGCGATGCGTCTCCACTACTACGAGTTCTTCAGCAAGTTCTTCCGTGGTGAGGGCAAGGCGTACGAGCCTTTCAAGCTGACTTAGGAGAGGCCGAGGATGAGAAAAGTGCAGTTGACGATCACGCTGATGGCCGGGCTGGTTTTGGCGATAGCGCTGCCCGCCGGGTTGGGGCTGAGCGCGGCGATCGCCGCCACGACCGGCGAGGAGGCCGCCGAGCAAGCCCCCCAGGTCGTGGCCAAGCGTTCGCCGACCGAGGTGCTCGCATTTGCCCTCGGCGCGGCCTTCACCACGGGAATGGCCTGCGTGAGCGCGGCATACGCCGTGGGCAAGGTGGGCGCGGCAGCCCTCGGCGCCGCCAGCGAAAGGCCAGAACTCCTCGGCCGCTCGCTACTTTTCGTCGGACTGGCCGAAGGGATCGCTATCTACGGCCTCATCATCGCAATCCTCCTCCTGGGGCGACTCTGAGGCATGCGATACTACGTCATCGGCGACGAGGACACCGTCCTGGGCTTCCGCTACGCGGGGGTCGAGGGCGAGGTCGTCTCGGGCCCCGAGGAGGCCCGCGAGGCGCTGGCGCGAGCCACGCGCCTGCCAGATGTCGGCATCCTGATAATGACCGACGTCGTGGCCGACACGATTCGCCGCGAGGTCAACGCCGTCAGGTTCGACCGCGCGCTGCCGCTGGTGGTGGAGGTTCCCGGTCCGGCGGGGCCGTCGCCTCAGCGGCGCGACCTCCTCGCGCTCATTCGCGAGGCCGTGGGCATCAGGGTTTAGGGTCGGAGGCGATGGGCACGGAGAAGACGCTCTCGGACGAGATCATCCGCGAGGCCGAGCGGCGGGCGGAGCGGCGGCTCAAGCGCGCCCGGCGCGAGGCCGAGAAGGCCATTTCCGAGGCCCGCGCCGAGGCCGAAGCCCAGGCCCGCAAGACCCTCGAGGCGGCAAAGGCGCGAGCCGACCAGATCGCCCAGGCCATCCTGGCAACCGTCCCGCAGGAAGCCCAACGCGAAAGGCTCCAGGCCATCGAGGCACAACTCTCGGACATCTTCGACGAGGCCCTCCGGCGCGTCCGCGAGAAGAACTCCTACGACTATCCCGCCGTCCTGCTCGGCCTGGCGGCGCAGGCCATCGAGGCCATCGGAGCGGACGAGGTGGTCATCGAGGTTTCCGACGAAGACCGGCCGTCACTCGACGAGGCGTGGCTGGGGCGGCTGGGCGAGAGGCTCGGGCGCCAGGTGAAAATCTCGATCGAGACCACGCAGGGCATGGACGCCGGGCTGACGGTGCGGTCGGCCGACGGGCGCCGGCTCTACGACAACACCTTCGGCGCCCGCCTCCGTCGCCTCCGGCCCGACATCCGGCAAACCCTCGCCCGGCAACTCTATTCCGGCGAACGAGCCGCGGAGGCCGATCGAGGATGATGCCGAGAGGAATGACCCTGGACGCCTGCACCACCTTTGGCCGGTGGCACAGGCTTTCCAGCCTGTGGGGCATTTCCACTTGGTGGCATAGGCTTTCCAGTATGTGGAGCGTTTCCACCCGGTGGCACAAGCTTTCCAGTATGTGGAGCATTTCCACCCGGTGGCACAGGCTTTCCAGCCTGTGCCTTGCCCGCTCCCACACCTCACTCGGTGGCACATCTATGAGGAAACCCGGGACGGCAGCGCG
>CAYYCI010000391.1:0-4668 GCA_964470215.1 uncultured Planctomycetota bacterium | reverse complement strand
AGCTTCTTTGAGTTGCAACTGGTGGGCCTATACTTCGCTGACCCATCTGTTCCAAGGGAGGGCGCCAGGAAGTGGGTCCTCGGCCGAGCGAGCACCCCGTTCATGAGGACGATACTGAAGGCTCTGTTTGAGAGACCGTACTTCCTGAGGGCTGAACGGGCATTTTCGTTCCGTGAGGACCTGGCGACAACCTATAGTGAACTTTGCGACTACGTCCACACAAGGGGGTTGCCTCGTAGCCATGGCATGTTGAGCGGATGCAACGTTCCGAGCTTCTCGGCCGAGACCCTGGAAACGTTCGTCGGAGCGTTCGCGCGCACCGCAGAATGTGTGGCCATTGCCCTGGCGCTTCAATTCCCGGTGATCCTCCAGCCCCTCCCAATATCCGACAAGTTCGGCCTCAACCCTCCCTTGAGCGGCTTCCTTGAAGAACACCAGGTGCGGTTGCTCGAAGGGCTTATCGCGCAAGAGAAGCTTAGTGTGCTACGTGATATATCGGCAAAGGATCCGCGCGTGCAGAGAATCGCGGAAGAGATCCGCGAGCGTCCAGATCTGACACCGGAGGAGTTGGACCAGCAGATACTGGAATGGAACAAGCGCTTGATTGAGAGTTCGGGCCTCGAAAAATGGCTGGAGAACCAGAGGTCCATCCTGGCGCAGGCGCCGGAGTCCGGGAAGGCAAGAATCGCCGCCATGATTGAGGAACTCACCGCTTGGGCGAGGCAGCGCGGCCTCGACAAACACGCAACGCGGCCGCCGGCCGCCGGAAAGCATGATTCCGGCGGTGAGGAGTGATTCGACCTGCGCGCCGAAGGGCGCCCTTCTAGCCTTTGATCGACAACCGCCGCCACCAGCATGGATGTGGCTGTGTACGCCGGCAATCGCCCCACACATCCCCGCCTTGACGGGCGCGGATCGAATGGCTAGAGTGCGGTCAGGGCAGGGATTTCTTGGACGACGAGATCATTTGCAAGGAAAGTGCGATGAAGGGGAGTTGCACGCGTCGGGGTTTCGTTGGCAGGTCGGCGGTGGCCGCGATGGGGATCGGGCTGGCGGCCAGGGCCGTCGGGGCCGAGGACGGCCCGCCGCCTTCCGATGTCGTCTCGATGGGCTTCATCGGCGTCGGCTCGATGGGCTCGGGCAACCTGCGGGCCTTCGCGGCGAACAAGGATGTGCGGGTCTCCGCCATCTGCGACGTGAACGTCCCGCGTCGCGAGGCCGTCGTCAAGCGCTATCAGCCCACCGCCAAGGGCTACCACGACTTCCGCGAACTGCTCGACCAGAAGGACATTGACGCGGTCTGCATCGCCACCCCGCCACACTGGCACGCAATCATGGCCATCCACGCCGCTAAGGCGGGCAAGGACTACTACCTCGAGAAGCCCATGACGCTCTACGTGGCCGAGAGCCAGGCGGTGGTGAAGGCCGCGGTGGAGAACAAGCGCGTCACGCAGGTCGGCACGCAGATCCACGCCGGCGCAAACTACCGCCGCGTGGTGGAGATCGTGCGCGCGGGAGTGCTCGGCAAGGTCAACGTCGTCAGAACCTTCAACGTGATGAACCAGACGAGCAGGGGCATCGGCATGGGCAAGACCGGCCCGCCCCCGAAGGGCCTCGACTGGGACATGTGGGTCGGCCCGGCGCCGATGAGGCCGTGGAACTCGCTCATCACGGCCAACGCCTACTACCACTGCTCGTTCATGGACTTCAGCGGCGGGTGGCTCCCCGGGATGGCGCCGCATATCATTGACCTGCCGGTGTGGGCGCTCGACCTGCCGCTGCCCGGCCAGGTGAGTTGCGCCGGCGGCCGCTTCATCATCCACGACGCCGGCGACGCCCCGGAGGTCCAGGAGTGCCTCTTCCGCTATCCGAATCTCGTGATGACCTGGATGCACAACCTGGCGAACAGTTACGGCTTCGACTTCCAGGGCAAAGGCGGCAGGGCCCGGCGCCTGGGAATCTACTTCCACGGCGAGAAGGCCACGCTCTACACGAATTACAGCCAGCACACGATCGTGCCCGAGGCCGGCCCCAAGGCGAAAATCGAATTGCCCCCACCCTCCCTGCCGCCGCTGCCCGAGCACCATCGTCAACTCGTAGACGCGGTGAAAACGCGCCGGCAGCCCAGTTGCAACGTGGTCTACCACCACCGCGTGAACGTGCCGCTGTGCCTGGCGAACGTGTCGTACAAGATCGGCCGCTCCGTGCAGTTCGACCCGAAGACCGAGACGGTCATCGGCGACGAGGAGGCCCAGCGCCTGCTCACGCCCACCTATCGGGAGCCCTGGACGCTCGGCTGAGCCACCACTCGGCCCCCGACAACCACGGCGAGCACCCGCACCCCCGAAGCCTCTCAGGAGGAAGGTCGGCGGCGCTCTGTCGGTGGAGCCGGAGCGCGCTCGCCACTTCCAGCCGATGCTCCTCGCCCCAGGCCCTGCCGTTGGCGGAGCGGGGGGTTGTTGCCGCGTAGAGATCAAGGAGCGGGTCCGGCTCGGCAACCGGCGCATCCGAGCCTGCCGCGACCGTCGGCCCCATGCTCGGCCAGAAATCGCAGGCGAGTTAGGAAACCTGCCTCGAGGAACTTAGGCCGTTCCGCCACGACGCTCTCGAGGAGATGCTTCGTAGCGCAGCGGTATCACCAGCGGCGACGGAGGCGAAGGGTGAGCATCCCGAGTCCGAGGAGCGCCAGGCTCGTCGGCTCGGGGATGATCTCGAGGGTCAGGTCGTCAATGATCACTTGGTCGTTCAGGCCTCCCGTGCCGGCGGTAAGGCCGAGGTAGCCGACGAAGGGGTCGAAGAGGCCATTACCACTGAGGTCCACGTCGCCGACGTATTGGCTATTGATGAGCAGGTCGGCCGGGGTGAAGTCGAAGCCTATCTGGTTAAGCCACACGGAGATGGTGCCGTTCTCGAAGAGCATCCGGCAGTATGTCCACTGCCCGTTCTCGAGGTCGAAGTCGGGCACGAAGGCGCTGGGCGAGGGGCCGATGAACGAGCTGAAGTCGTAGTTCATCTGGACCGCGACGTGGTTCTCGTTGGTCTCGCCGGGGGTGCCGCCCTGATAGGTGTCGAACTCGACGACGAAGCTGGGGAAGCGGCCGGCGAGCGCGGTGTCATAGTAGCCGAGAGCGCCGCCGTTGTCGCCAAGGTGGTAAGGGACGTCGAAGATGCCCACAGTGAAGCCGTCCGCGCCAGTGCCGGCTGGGATGCGGAAGCGGAACTGGAGCGAGAACGTGCCGACTAGCAGCGGCTGCTGAAGGATCGCCGACGTGGCCAGGCCGTTGGCCGCGGGGCAGAGCTGGAGGACGTTGTTACCCGGGTTGCCCGGCTCGGGGATGATCCCGACGTTGTTCGTGCCGGTGTTCTGGAAGTATGCCCAGTCGGGGCTGGCGACCGTGAAGTCGTCACTGAGGGCGTAGCCTGCGCCGCGCACGGTCCCGTATGGGCTGTTGAGCATCTGGGTGGGCAGCACGGCCTGGTTCCACAGGCGGGCCTCGTCAATCCGGCCGTCCCACTTCTCGCCAGCATGCGTGTCGTCGCGGCTGCCGAGGCGCAGTTGGCTGCCAGGGTAGGGATTGGGTAACTGGGGAATGTTCCTGAGCACGTGGACCGGCTTGTAGTCGTAGTAGACCACGAGCGCGTCTCGCGCGTCGTCGAAGGTCATGGCGACGTGGTGGGGGGTGCCATCGGCGATGTTCATGCCGGGGGCGGAGACGTCGGCGGTCCAGTGCCCTCCGCCCGTGTTGTAAACGTTGTAGTGGAGGATGCCACTGCCCTGCCTTTTTCCGAGGAAGAAAATGCCCGTGTTGCCCGAGGCGGTGGATTCGCCGAACAAGGGGCTCCAGGTCGCGCCGGCATTCTCGTGCGTGGCGATGGCCTCGACAGTGAAGCTGCCGGTGGGGATGGGAGCCGTGGTCTGGACGAAGTTGTTGCTCCCATCGAGGCGAACGGAGCCGGCGTTCGGCAGGGTGTGGCCGCGGTCCGTGATGGTGGGCGAGATCAGGGCGTTGGCCCAGCCGCTCTGCGTGGTGTTGCCGCCGCCGGCCGAGGTGTCGGCGAAGTTGCGCAGGAGGCCGTAGTAGCCGTTGCCGGAGAGGTCGGCGGCCGTGGCGCCGCTCCCGTCCTCCATGCGCCACCACCCGACTACACCCGAAGGCGGGGTCGTGGGCTGGCCGAGCATGGCGCGGTAGTGGGCCTCGACGGTCGCCGCATCGAGTGGGTCGTCGTAGAAGGCGACCTCGTCGATCTCGCCGATCCAGCGTTCTTGGCCATCGGAGTCACTGTCCGCTGAGCCGATTTGCGTGCCATGGCCCGTCGAGCCCAGCGGCAGCGATTGCACGGGCGGGATCAGCATGCCGTTGCGGTACATCGTGCAGGTTCCGCCGCCGTAAACTGCAACGACGTGGTCCCACTGGTCGGGGTAAAGCCGGGTGACGTACTCTCGATACGTGCCGGTCCACTGCTGAAGCTTGTTGCGGCCTCTCTCCATGTGGATGCTGTAACGGACAGGACCGCCGTCGCGAGCGGCGACGATGGCGGGGTTGTAGCCAGGGTTGGTAGTCCACGTGCTGCGGACCCAGGCCTCGACCGTGCCCGTGCCATTGGGGAACTCGAAGGCGGGCACAACCCCCAGGTTGACGTGTCCAGCGCCGCCGAGCGACAGGCTCT
>CAYYCI010000390.1:0-4679 GCA_964470215.1 uncultured Planctomycetota bacterium | reverse complement strand
GATTCGCATCGAGCGGAACTTCACGCCGAATCTCCCCCCGATCATCGCCTCGGAAAACCACCTGCGCCAACTCTTCGCCAACCTGATGACCAACGCCTTCGACGCCATGCGCGGGGGCGGCACCCTGAGGTTGGCCACGGCCCTGCGCCCCGCCACCGACGAGCGCGAGGGCGAGATGGTCGAGGTGGTCTTCGAGGACGAGGGGTCGGGCATCCCCGAGGAGGACCTGCCGCGCATCTTCGAGCCATTCTTCACCACCAAGCCCGCCGGGGAGGGGACGGGGCTCGGGCTGGCGGTGGCCAAGCGCATCGTGGACTTCCACAACGGCCGGATCGAGGTCGAAAGCAGGGTGGGGGTGGGCACGAGGTTCGTGATCCACTTTCCAGTCGAATAGGGGGAAGGGGCAACCGGAAGGGAAATTCGGTGGAGAGCAGCTCAAGGAGCGAGCGAAGGAAACACCGGCGGTTGAACCTGGCGCTGCCCGTCCGCTTCAGCGCGGCCGGGGCGGGAGCGGGCACGTTGCAGGGCCAGGGCCTAACGGTGGACATCAGCCCCGGGGGGGTGCGCTTCGAGACGGACCGCGAGCAAGGGCCGCGACCACACAGCGAGGTTCGTCTCCAGGTGGCGATCCCGCGCGAGGGCGCGGCCCAGCCGGTCTTCATCTCGGCGGGGGCGACGGTCCTGCGCTGCGAGCCGCTCACCCCCGCCAGCCGCCACCACACCGGCGCGCGCTGGTCGGTGGCCGCGCGGTTCCACAGGCAACCGGAGATCAGCCTACCGCTCGCCGACGAGTTCCCACCGCGACGAGGCAGCTAGCGGCAGGGCCGCAAGCCGTTGGAGAAAGGAACGAGGATGGCGGAATCAAAGGCCCGGGTGCTCGTGGTCGAGGACGACGAGAGCATGCAGGATTTCCTCTCGGTCTTCCTCGAGCAGGAGGGCTACCAGGTCGAGTGGGCGGCCCACGGGGGCATCGCTCGCGAGATGCTCGAGGCCCAGCCCTACGACGTGGTGATAACCGACATTATCATGCCGGAGGTTGACGGGGTTGAGGTGCTCGACTACGTGAAAGAGAAGCACCCCGAGACCGGGGTGATCATCATGACGGGCCGCTCGTCGGTGCGCCAGGCGGTGGAGTTGATCCGCCGCGGGGCCGACGACTACTTCAAGAAGCCGTTCGACGTGGACGAGATGCTCCACACGATTCGCAAGTCGGTCGAGCATCGGCGTCGCAAGCGCGAGCGCGCGGCGAGCGCGCCGGCCGTCACCACCAAGTTGCCCAGCCCCAGCGCCGCCTTCCCGGGGATCGTCGGCGAGTCGAGGGTCATGCAGTCGGTCTTCGAGATGATCCTGAAGGTCGCCGACACGAACTCGACGGTGCTCGTCCAGGGCGAGAGCGGAACGGGAAAGGAGTTGGTGGCGTTTGCCATCCACGAGAAGAGCTCGCGCCGCGACCAGCCATTCATCCCCGTCCACTGCGGGGCCATCCCGGAGACCCTCCTCGAGAGCGAACTGTTCGGCCACGAGAAAGGCTCGTTCACGGGGGCGATCGCCCAGAAGGAGGGGGTGTTCAAACTCGCCGACAAGGGCACGCTGTTCCTCGACGAGGTCAGCGAGATGAGCGTGCCACTTCAGGTCAAACTCCTGCGCGTCCTCGAGACCGGGACCTTCCGGCGCGTCGGCGGGGTGGAGGACGTGCGGGTGGACGTGCGCCTGGTGGCGGCCACGAACCGGGACCTGCGCGAGTTGGTTGACCAGGGACTTTTCCGCCAGGACCTCTACTACCGCCTGAACGTCTTCCCCATTGTCCTGCCCCCGTTGCGGGAGCGCAGGGAGGATATCCCGCTGTTGGTCGACCATTTCCTGGCCCGCCTGCGCAAGGCGGGGACCGCGGCTGCCGGAGTCTCTCCCGAGGCGATGGACATGTTGCGGCGCCACGGGTGGGGCGGAAACGTCCGCGAACTCGAGAACGTCATCGAGCGGGCGGCCATCCTCAGTAGCGGGGACGAAATCCTGCCCGAGCATCTGCCCTTGGACATCCGCTCCGTGGCGGGCGAGGCGACGGCGGGCGGCCCCTCAGCCGAGGAGATGACCTTCCGGGAGGCCAGGAGCAAGTTCGAGAAGCAATACCTCGAGACCCTCCTCGCCAAGCACGGCGGCTCGGTGGCCACGGCGGCGAAGGCAGCCGGGATGTCCCGCGCCCATTTCTACGAGTTGATCAAGAAACACGCGATCGAACTCTCGCGCTTCTCCCGACAATGAGCCTTCGGCGTGATGCGATTTGCGCCACGGCGTAGCAAGGGCCGCAAGCCGTGGGTCGCCCATGTGCCGCCCAGGGCCGGGCGGTAAAACCGACTTGCGGAAGGGTCAGCAAAAACGGACATTCGTCCGGCATCGTGGAACGAACATAAGTCAAGTGTTAGGCGTAAGTTGCGGTTTCTAGCCGGGGGACATGTTGACAAATAGTTACATGAGGAGCGGCCATGTTGACGAGCGTCATCATTTCCCGTAAGTCCCGATGTGTCCGAAGGCCTTGGCATTTCTGTAGTTGCGGCCTTTCTGGCATGGCCTTCACCCTTCCATCCTTTCGGCATCCCATTTGCATTACCCACTGACGTTGTTGCTGTCCCAGAGGGTTGCTCGCCCCAGAAGTGGCTTCAATGGGGTTTTGACAGGCGGCGCGATGAGTTCCGAGACCAGTCACGGCGGTGGTTACGACGCGCTTGTCCTCGGTCCGCCAGGCGCCAGTTCGAAATGGCGGGGCCTGGAGCGGCGAGTGCTCTTGAACAAGATCGAATCGCTCGAACACCGCGCGCGGCGCCTCGAGGATGTCGAGCGGCGGCTCCGCGAGCTCTCCGGTGAACTCCAGGTGCTGCGGCGCCTCCGTGAGGCGACCGAGGCGATCCACGAGAGCGAGAACCGCGGCCAACTCCTCGAGGTCGCGGCCTCGCGCGCGGCGGCCCTGCTCGGCGCCCGGAGCGGCTCGCTCCAGCTGTTGGACCGGCAGACAAATGAGTTGGTGGTGGTTCGCGCGTGGGGTCGCCCGCCGCTGCCCCCCACCGGCGCCCGCCAAGCGGTCGGCTCCGGAGTGGCCGGCTACGTAGCCTACCACTGCGAGCCGTTGCTCGTGGGCGACATCGCGAGCGACGGACGCTTCCCCCCCAGAGAGACGAGCCGATACGTGGCTGGCGCGTTCCTGAGCGTGCCGCTGCAGAACGACGGCGAGCTCCAGGGGGTGCTGAACGTCTCGGACCGCCACGATGGCCGCGCCTTCGAGCACTCCGACTTGCGGGTGGCGGTGGCGCTGGGGCAGGCCGTGGCCTCCTCCCTCGAGAGGGTTCGGCGCCTGGAGGCCACCGACGAGTTCCGGCGCCAGTTCGTGGCGAAAGTGGCCCACGAACTTCGCAACCCCCTCGACGGGGTCATGCGGTTCATCAACCTGACCCTCTCGGACCACCACCCGGCCGAGCGCCGACGGCGCTACCTCCTGGCCAGCAAGCAGGGCCTCGAGCGCCTCAGCGGCATAGTGGAAGGACTGGCCGGGCTGGGGCGCCAGGGCCTTCCGAGCCAGGAGCCCGTGGACGCCAACGAGATGGCACGCCAGGCGGTGCTCCTCCAGGAGGGGAAGGCGCGAGAGCGCGGGGTCGAGGTGGAACTGGACCTCGAGGAGGGCCTGCCGCCGGTTCTCGGCGGCCAGGCGCTCTTCCAGGTCTTCACGAACTTGATCTCAAATGCCTGTGACGCCATGGAGGGGCGCGGCGGGCATCTGAAGATAACTTCCCGGAGGCAGGGCTGGAACAAGATAGTCGTTCGGGTGAGCGACACCGGCCCCGGAATGCCACCGGAAGTGGTCGAACGGGTCTTCCTGCCCTTCTTCACGACCAAGGGGCCCGGGAAGGGCATGGGACTCGGGCTGGCAGTGTGTCGTGAGCTCGTCGGCCGCCTCTGTGGCCGAATCGAGGTGGATAGCGTGCCGGGTCAGGGCACGACCTTCACGGTGACGGTGCCGTGTGTGCCCGCCCGGGAGGTTGCCACCCACCAAGAAACCGAAGGTTAGAGAGCGGCCGCCGAGCCGCCTACTAGCGCCCGCTGGCGCCTCCGCGCGCCGGCAGTGCGCAGCCCCGTGCCATGCGAGGGAGACCACAATGTCCGAAGGCCGAATACTGGTAGTTGACGACGACTTCCTGATCCGCGAGTCGCTAAGCGAGTTGCTTCGCCTGGAGGGCTACGAGGTGGACACCGCCCCCGGGGGTCAGGAGGCCCTGGCCGCCCTCGGCTCCCGAACCTACGACCTGGTTTTCACCGACATCAACATGCCGGGGGTCACCGGCTTCGATGTCCTCCGCGAGGTCAATCTCAAGTACCCGGAGACCCAGGTGGTGCTTATCACGGGCTTCGGGGAAATCCAGACGGCCATCCAGGCGATCAAGCAGGGGGCGTACGACTACGTCCAGAAGCCCCTGGTGGACGACGACATCAAGATGATCGCCCGGCGGGTGATGGAGCAGCGGGCGCTCAGCGAGGAGAACCGCTACCTGCGCCAGCGCCTCGGGATGCGGCCCAAGATCGCGAACTTCGTCGGCCAGGACCCCAAGGTCAAGAAAATCTTCGAGGTCATCGAGGCCATAGCCGACACCAAGACCACGGTCCTGATCACCGGCGAGAGCGGGACGGGCAAGACC
>CAYYCI010000389.1:846-4710 GCA_964470215.1 uncultured Planctomycetota bacterium | reverse complement strand
CCCACCCCCGGCAACAGTACTTCACCTCCGGCTTCCGCTTTGTGCGCACGGCGCCTCTGCGGGGAAAGCCCGACCGTATCAGACGGAGGACCATAGGAAAATAGCTTATGGAACGACTCCTGGCCTTCTCAGCCCCGGCGGCTGCGATGGCGTCGCCGGGGCCGAGTGAGTGGATCGACACGGCCCCTGTCAGAACGTGGACTCGGTGCTGGACGAGGTGTGCAAGCGCCTCTACGGCAAGGCAGGGAACACCGCCAGGGAACTCATGAATCTGGAGCGTGACGTTTGGGAGAAGGGGGAATGGACCGAACACCGCATCAAGCAACCCAGCGGATGGCCCGTGCCAGAGGGCTGTTCCCGTTCGTCTTTACGCCGGATGTTGTGCCACAGATGAAGGTGCTGCGCCACAGGGTGCTGGCCGAGACGGCCGACGACCCGGTCGCCAGGTAGCGCTTCCTCTACTGGGCCTAGACGTTCGACGCGTTTCTCAACGAGGCTGGAGCGGTCCAGCAAGAGAAGGAAAGCAGGGATCGGGGTCTTTTTTCACGGCCTGCGAAAAAGCCAAGAAAGCCTCCCCGCTCCATCCCGCGATCGCACGCTCCACGCGTGCCTTGACAACAAATCGGCGGTTTTGATACTATCCCCTCCGACGGAGGTCCTTCGAAGAGGTGTCAACCGTGCGACATGTCGTCGCGATGATGGTTCTCGTGGGTGTCGTTGCAGGTGCGGAGGTCGCGCCCCCGCCCGACAACGCCATCGTGGCCATCGTGGACAACGAGCCGGTGACCAAGCACGACGTGGACTCTCTCCTCCGCGAGTTCTATCGCGACCTGGGGAAGATTCCCCCGGCCGAGTATCGCGCGCTGTGGGAGAAGGCCCGCGAGGCGCTCATTGACCATAAACTCCTGATCGAGGAGGCGCGGCGCCGCAAGATCGCCGTCTCGCCCGAGGAGGTGAACGCCGAGATCGAACGCCTGAAACAGGCGGGAGTGAACGTCGAGCGACAGCGCGACGTGATTCGCCAGCGCCTGATGGTCTCGCGGCTCCTCATGATGCTCCAGACCGCGCGCGCCATCAGCCCTCGCGAGCTGACGGACTACTACAACAAGCACCGCGACGACTTCGTCCTGCCCGAGCGCCGCCACGTCTTCCTCCTCGCGGTCTATGCCCGCGCTTTCGGCGGCGAGAAAGCTGCGGCCAGGAAGAAGGCCATGGAAATCCTCGAGGCGCTCCGAAAGGGCGAGGACTTCGCAACCCTGGCCAAGCGCCACTCCAACGGGCCTTTCGCCGAAAAAGGCGGCGACCAGGGATGGCTCGAGCGCGGAACCCTCCTGCCCAAACTCGACGCCGTCGTCTTCCGACTCAAACCCGGCGAGTGCAGCGACCTGGTCGAGACCGACGACGGCTACATCATCCTCAAGGTCGCCGGGGTGCAGCCGGCGAGCCATCAGTCACTCGCCGAGGCCAGGCCGCTGATCGAGCGTCGCCTGCGCGAGGAAGCGCGAAAGAAGGCGCGCAAACGTCTCCTCGCCCGACTGCGCAAGGCCGCCTCGATCTTGCGTTTCGACGTCGTCCCCACCGCTCAGAGGTGAAAGGGAGGGACGCGGTGTCTGCCCAACTCCGCATCCTCGCCATCGAGCCTTACTACGGCGGCTCCCACAAGGCATTCCTCGACGGCCTCATCCGCCACAGCCGCCACGCCTGGGAGACCCTCACCATGCCCCCGCGCAAGTGGAAGTGGCGCATGAGAGGGGCGGCCGTGGCGTTCCGCGACAGGCTCGACCGCCATTTCGACCTCCTCTTCGTCACCGACTTCCTCGACCTGGCCACCCTCGTGGGCCTTTGCCCCGAGAGGCTCGCCCGCGTCCCAAAGGTCGCATACTTCCACGAGAACCAACTGACCTATCCCGTCCGCCACGAAAGCGAGCGCGACTACCACTACGGCTTCACGAACATCACGACCTGCCTGGCCGCCGACAGGGTGTTCTTCAACTCCGAGTTCCACCGCAGCGAGTTCATCGAGGCGGTCCGCGGCCTGCTCAAGCGCATGCCCGACGAGGTCCCCGATGGCCTTCCCGAAATGGTAGCCGAGCGTTCGGCGGTGCTGCCCGTCGGTTGCGACCTCGCCTCCCTCGATGTCGAAGCCCCGCCCCGCGAGGGGCCGCCGATCGTCCTCTGGAACCATCGTTGGGAATACGACAAGAGCCCCGAGGGCTTCTTCGCCGCGATTTTCGACCTGGTCAACGAGGGAATCGAGTTCCAGGTGGCGGTCGCGGGGCAGCGCTTCCGCGACGTCCCACTCATCTTCGACGTCGCCGGACGCCGCCTGGCCGACCGCCTCATCCAGTTCGGCTACCTCGAGAGCCGAACCGACTACGCCCGCCTCCTGCGCCGGGCCGACATCGCGGTCTCGACCGCCCTACACGAGTTCTTCGGCATGGCGATTGTCGAGGCCGTCTACTGCGGGTGTTATCCCCTCCTTCCGCGGAAACTGACCTATCCCGAACTCATCCCTCCAGAACACCACCAGCGCCACCTCTACGACACCGAAGAAGAACTCGTCGAGCGCCTTCGCCAGGCTATCCTCGACATCGAACAAACCCGCCAGACCGACCTCTCCCAGGCCGTCGCCCACTTCGACTGGCCCCAGGTGGCTCCCCGCTACGACGCCGCCCTCGAGGAAGCCGCCGCCGCGAAGCATTGACATCGCGCGCCAATGGCTGTAGCCTCCTTGTGGAAGTTGCGGAAGGTCTCTCATGGCAGGGAAACTGGCCAGAGCATTGGGCGCCATCGCCCTGGCCGCGGTCGCCCTCCTTTTGCCCAGCGACCACTCGGCCAGTGGAGCCGCTGCCGAGGCCATCGCGCGCAGGAACAACGACGGCGCCGGGCTCGACGCCGCCGCAGTCTGTCGCCTCCTCGAGGAAGCTGGCCCCGCAGGCTACTCGGCCGCCTTCGACCTCCTCGAGTCCCCGGAGCCCAATCTCCGCGCGGGAGCCGCGCTCTTCCTCGGCCACAGGCGCTCCCGCCTGGCCTTGGACCCCCTTCTCGGTTTCCTCCGCGACCCACACCCCATCGTCAGGCGCTCCGCAGCCCAGGCCCTCGGCCTGATCGGAGAGCGCCGCGCCTTGCCTTTCCTCCAACGCGCCCTCGGCGACCCCGACCCTCCAACGGCCGAGGCCGCACTGCACGCCGCAAGACGCCTTCGCGGGAACGATGCCCAATCCTCCTCACTCAACCCCCTGAAACTAATTGGCCAGAGACCCTCCGCGCGTTCGCAGCCTGGACCCTGAAGCCGGCCAGGTAGCCGTCCTCGGCAGCGGCGATGACCCACAGCGCCCCGCATCCTGAACGATCCGCGGTACCGTCGCGGGCCGAGACGGCCCGCCTACAACCGGCTTCTCCCGCTGTCCTGTAGGCGGGGCGTCTCGCCCCGCGTCAATGTCTTTCCCCTTGGCCGGAAGCCAGAATGGAACAATTGAGTCTCCGCGGCCCCTCCGCGGTCTCTGCGTCCTCTGCGGTGCGTGACCACTGTGGACGGGCCCCCGCGCCCTGTAACCGCAGATGAACGCGGAAGATAACCCCGCCAGCGCCTCCCCGGTGGCACAGGCTTTCCAGCCTGTGCCGTTCCCCACACCACAAAGTAGGTCAACCGCATTGGGCCGCGGATGAACACCGATGGACACGATAAGTGAAGGGGACGTTTCGTCTGCGCATGAGGGCGGGCACGGGGGCCCGCCCCTACACGATTGCCGGATGCTGGCTCGATGCGCTGTAGGGGCAGGCCCCCGCGCCTGCCCAGTTCGACCCCCGCGCCCCGCATCCTGAACGATCCGCGGTACCGTCGCGGGCCGAGACGGCCCGCCT
>CAYYCI010000389.1:0-746 GCA_964470215.1 uncultured Planctomycetota bacterium | reverse complement strand
ACAACCGGCTTCTCCCGCTGTCCTGTAGGCGGGGCGTCTCGCCCCGCGTCGTGGCCCTCTTGATCCACTGGGGAAAGACAACCGCCCCGCGAGAAGACTCTCGCGGGGCGCGGAAGCCTCTGGAGGTTGTCGCCGCGGGTCAGTCTTTTTTCTTCGCGGGGTCGAGCATGCCGACCTCGCCGGCGAGTTCCACGAATTGCTTCACCGACAGGTCGGTCACCCTCAAGTCGTGTTTCTTCAGGCGCTCGTTGAACTTGACGGCCTTCTCCTGCATGTGCTCGTGGGTCTCCTTCGAGCCCCCGAACAGACGGAAATTCTCCATCTTGGTGATGCGGATGTGGCCGTCGGTGTTATCCAGCCCCACACCGTGGACCGGACCCGCGATCTTACACTTCTCGAGTTTCTCTTTATCCAAGGCGAAATCCTAACCCCGATGTCCATTCTACATTCCCCGATGCCGAGAGTCAAAGACAATCCACCCGAAAAACAGGCCGACACCGCTTCGTAGTGCCGCACGGAATTAGGGGACCCCGGGTCGCTGGATTGTAGGGGCAGGCCCCCGTGCTTGCCCAATCTGACCTCCACGGCCCCTCCGCGTTCTCCGTGTTCTCCGCGATGAAGGAACATTGTAAACGGCCCCTGCGCCCCGCATCCTTAACGATGCGGGATATCGCCGCGGGCCGAGACGGCCTGCCTACAGGGCGTTGATGCTCGTCTTCGCCGGATAGCATATGCCGCGGCGCCCG
>CAYYCI010000388.1:0-4727 GCA_964470215.1 uncultured Planctomycetota bacterium | reverse complement strand
TCGAGCCCGTGCTCGACGCGCCACCTCCCTGCGGGACGGTGGACGAAGCGTGGGATGACCGCGCGAACGAGACGGGCTTGCCTGCGGAGAGAGCGTTGCTAAAATGTCTGTCCGCCCAGCGGCAACGAGGAAGGAGGTGGCCGCGAAATGGCAACGATGAAAGCAGCAGTGTGTGTGGACAAGGAAAAGATCGCCATCCAGGACGTCCCGCGCCCCGAACCACGCGAGGGCGAGGTCCTCGTCCAGGTCAAGGCCACCGGGCTCTGTGGCTCCGACGTTGACGGCTACCTCGGCCGCCACCCAATGATCAAGTGGCCGATCATCCTCGGCCACGAGTGCTCGGGCGTCGTGGCCGAGGTGGGGCCGGGCGTCGAGGGTTGGAAGCCCGGCGACGAGGTCGTCGTCGAGCCCTTCTTCAACTGCAAAACGTGTCCCGCATGCCTCAGGGGGCAATACAACCTGTGCATTGACCTGAAGATAATCGGCCACCAGGTTCCCGGCTCGCTGGCCGAGTATGTGGTCGCCGACGCCTTCTTCTTGCACCGCAAGCCGGAGAACCTGCCGTTCGAGGAAGCGGCCATCGCCGAGCCCGTCTCCGGCTCCCTCCACGCGGTCGAGCGGGCGAATCCGCGACTCGGCGACTTCGTCGTCGTCCTCGGCTGTGGAACCATCGGCGTCCTCGCCATGCAGCATTGCCTCAACAAGGGGGCCGAAGTCCTCGTTACCGATATCCAGGACTTCAAACTCGAGGTCGCACGCGAACTCGGCGTCCACCACACCCTGAACCCCAGCCGCGAAGACCTCGTCGCGAAGGTCGAGCAACTGACCGGCGGGATCGGCGCCGACGTGGTCATCGAGGCCGTCGGCGAGCCCGAGACCCTCGCCTCCACCGTCCGCCTCGTCCGCCGAGGCGGCACCGTCACGCTTATCGGCTGGTCCGGAAATCCCACCGACCCCTTCGACCTGACGACCGTCACACTCGACGAACTCACCGTCCTGGGGACCCTCGGCTTCTGCTTCGACCACCCGGCCGCTCTCAAACTCCTCAGCCAGGGCAAGGTCCAGGTCAAGCCCATCATCAGCCACCGCCTGCCGCTCGAGAGGGTCGAGGAAGGGATCAAGATGCTCCACGAGCGGGCGCCGGGCGTGTGGAAGATAGCCATAACGGCCGAGGCGTGAGCCCGGTCTTGAAGGCGCTCGGACACGCTGGAAAGCCTGAGACTATGAAGAAAACCCGCGCGTAGCCTCGAAAGGGGGCGGGTCTGTGGGCCTCGGCACGCTTTTGTGCACCGTGGGTTTCCAATGCAGGCGAGAAGGAAAAGAATGCCTTGCAGAGCAGGCGGGGCGTCTCGCCCCGCGGACATCTCGCCCCGCGGGCGCCGCGACGACGCAAACGGACGAGAAGGGCGATGGCTGAGTTGCTCCTCGGTCTGGACATCGGCACATCCGGGGTGAAGGTGGGGGTCGTCGCGCCCGACGGCCGCCTGCTCGGCCTCGGCCGCGCCCCACACGCCAACGACTCCCCACAGCCCGGCTGGGTCGAATGCCCGACGGAGCGCTGGTGGAACGGGGTCCTCGCCTCGCTCCGCCAGGCCTGCGAGGAGGCGGGGGTTGCGCCGGCCGACATCGCGGCAGTGGGCGTCAGCGTCCTCTTCCCCTGCATTGTGCCGCTCGACGAACGCGGCCGCGATCTCTACCCCGCCATCCTCTATTGCGACCGCAGGAGCCTCGCTCAGGTCGAGGCAATCGAGCGGGCGGTCCCGCGCGAGGACTACGAGGCCACGATCGGCAACGTCCTCGTTCCAGGAACCTGCGCGGCCACGAGCATCGCGTGGCTGCGCGACTGCCAGGCGGATGCCTATCGGCGGGCGAAGGTCTTCGGCTTCGCCAACACCGCGATCACCGCTCGCCTGACGGGCGAGTTCTGCGCCGACCCCACGATGGTTGCCCTCTCGGGGCTCGTGGACATCCGCGACCCGTGGCAATGGAACACGGCCCTCTGTGAGCGCCTGGGGCTCGATGCCGACCGTCTGCCGCGCGTCGCGGCGGCGAACGCGGTGGTCGGCACCGTCACGCGGCAAGCCGCCGACCAGACCGGCCTGCGCGAAGGCACGCCGGTGGTCTGTGGTTGCGGCGACGTGCCCGCCTCGGCGGTCGGCTGCGGGGCCGAGGAGCCGGGAACGGTCATCTACGTGGCCGGCTCGACCGATTGCGTCGCCGCCCCCAAAGCCTCTCCGACCCCTGACCGCCGATGGGTCAACTCGGCCTACGTGCCACCGGGCCTCTGGCTCCCGATCGGGACCGCCACCTCGAGCGGCGTTTCCATCGAGTGGTTCGTCCGCGAGTTTCTCCAGAACGAGGGCACCGAGGGGCTGCGCGAACTGACCGAACTGGCCGGGAGCGCGCCGCTGGGCAGCGGGG
Source organism: uncultured Planctomycetota bacterium (assembly GCA_964470215.1). GTDB lineage: Bacteria > Planctomycetota > PUPC01 > DSUN01 > DSUN01 > CAYYCI01. Next base: position 2,306 of record CAYYCI010000388.1, on the reverse strand, counting down.
GCCTCCTCTACCTGCCCTACCTCCAGGGCGAGCGGACGCCGCTGTGGGACCCGAAGGCCCGCGGCTCGTTCTTCGGCTTGACCGCCGAGACCAGCCGCCCGCACCTGGCCAGGGCCGTCCTCGAGGGCACGGCATTCGCCCTCAGAGGCATCATTGACTGCCTCGAGGGAGTCCTCGGGACCTCGGTCGAGGAAATCCGCGCCGTAGGCGGGGGAACGCGCAACCCGCTCTGGAACCAGATCAAGGCCGACGTCTTGGGGAAGCGGCTCGCCGTCCTTGAGTTCCAGGAGACCAGTGCTCTGGGCGCCGCGCTCCTGGCCGGCATGGGGGCGGGCATCTACGAGGACTTCGCCCAGGCCACCGCGCTGGCGCGCTCGTGCAACTCCGCTCGCCGGGTCGAGCCCGACCCCGAGCGCGCCGAACGCTACGACCAACTCTATCGCTTCTTCACCCGGCTCTATCCCGCCACGAGGGACATCGCCCACGCGCTGGGCGAGTTCTCCTGAGCGGCTCTTCCCGCCGAGCCAGGTCGCAGGCTTGACCGATAGCCGGGCCCGTGTTACCCTCGGCGACGAAGGAGGCTCCGGCAGCCTTGAGAGCGGAAGTTGCCTCACGAAAACCGCTCTGGGGGAGCGCGTCGGCGATGGGCCTTGCCACATTCCTGGCCTGCGCATGCCTGGCTGGCTCGGGGCGAGAGGCCCGAAGGGCGATGCTGCGCGACGCGCTCTGGGAAAGTCTGGCTCCGATGGTGCGGGGGCGGAAGTTCGCCGAGGCGGCTGCCGCCGCGGCGGAGTTCCGGAAGGCCAGCCCGTCGGAGTTTGCCGAGGCGGTGACGCGCGGGGCGGCGCGTTGCGTGGAGGCTGCGGCTGATTTCTGGCGGGCCGCGGCCGCCGGCCTCCAACGAGCGACGGGCAAACAATTGCGCCTGAAAGGAATCCTCTGGACAATCAGTGCTTTCGACGGGGCGCGGGTGACGCTGCGCTCAGGGGGCGTGGAGAGGCGGCTTATGCTGACGGAGTTGTCGGCCTGCGATGTTGCGCCATTTGCGGTGTGGCGAGGGGCCGCGGCTCGTCCGCATTTTTCGTTAGCCTGTGCTCTGGCCTTCGAGGCCGACTGGGAAGGCTCTCGCGAGGAGGCAACCCAGGCCGGGGAGGAAGAACGGGAATTGCTGGCGGAGATGGCCCAGAGCCTTCGGCGTGCTTATGCCGGGCTGGTCCTGCGGGAGGTGCGGGCGGCGCTGGAGGCCAAGGACGAAAAGGAGGCCTGTCGCCTGGTGCGGATACTGCTCGATGAGTACGGCGACACTCCGTCCGCGAGAGATAATCGGCAGTGGGTTCAGAGGTTGCTGGCCAGAGGCGAGAAGAAGCCGCCCACGCGTCGGGGTCGGCACGCGCGGGGGAGGCTTTGTCCGAGGTGTTTGGGCACTGGTCGGATCACGGTGGCGCGTTGGCGCCGCCACGGGATGATAAGCGAGAAGGTGGCCGTCTCGAGGCGCTGCCCCGTTTGTGGCGGCCGCGGCAGGGTGGGCATCGATCGGTAGCAGGTTGATTCACTCTTCCAACGGCAGGAGCCAGACGTTGCGGAAGTAGACGACGTTGCCGTGGTACTGGAGATAGAGCGGGCGGGGCCTGGGGCCTTCGGGTTGCCCGTGCCCGGTCTTGTTCGGGACCTCGACGTTGTCGTGGACCTTGATGCCGTTGTGGATGACGGTGATTCGCGCGTTCTCGATCTTCTTGTTCCCATCCCAGCGGGGGGCGTGGAAAGTGATGTCGTAGCTCTGCCATTTGCCCGGGGGCAACGAGGCGTTGACGTCGGGGGCCTTGAAGCGGTAGATCGCGCCGCAACCGCCGATCGAGGGCTTCCTGCCATAGGAATTGAGTATTTGAACCTCGTAGCGCTCCTGGAGATAGACGCCGCTGTTGCCGCTGACGCGCCTTCCGGCCTTGCCCGGCTGGATGTTGAACTCCAGGTGGAGGATGCAATCGCCTATGGGGTCTTTGGTCCTCGCGCCGGCCATCAGGTAGCCTTCGGGGGTCATTTTGCCGGTCGCCCACCTCGCGGTGTCGGTGCCGTCGAAGAGGACGATTGCGCCCTTCGGGGGCTTGGCGCCGAGATTCGGCGTGGGGACGGGTTTGTCCTCGCCGCCGATTGCCATCGCGGCTGCCATTGCTACGACGAGCACCGTGGTTCTTCTCATCGTCCTTCCTCCTCGTGTCTTTGCTCGGGTGCAGATGGAGGGGAGTTCCAACCGCAAAGAACGCGAGCCACGCGTAGTGGCGAGCCGATGCCTCCGCCGGTCGGTGGCA
>CAYYCI010000387.1:0-4750 GCA_964470215.1 uncultured Planctomycetota bacterium | reverse complement strand
CTTTTCCTTCTCGCCTGGCCGGTGATTGCGGTGCAAAAAGCGTGCCAAAGCCCACGCGCCCCGGCGCGCTGCCGTCCACGGTTTCCTCAGAGATGTGTCCATGAAGGAAGCCCGAGGTCGGCGGGAGTGGATGGCGAGGGGTCATAGTCCTCGGTTGGGGTGGTCCATTGACACGGCGCGGGCGCCCGCCATATAATCGCCACAGGCAAGGAGAACCTCCGGAGCACCGACCATGCGCACCGCGAGCGTCGTCGCTTCGCTTTGGCTCGCGCTCGGCGCACAGGCCGCTGAGCCAACCCCACCAGACCGCGAGGTTCCGCCGAACCGCGGCCGCCTGTTCCTTTACGAGAAAGACTACCAGCGGGTGATGAACCAACTGCGCGACCCGGCCACCCCGCTCGACAAGCGGATCGAGGTCATCGGCGTGCTGGCCCTCACTCGCGAGCCGCGCGCCGTCCCGGAACTGGTCAGGATGGTCACCACGGGCAAGGAACGAATGGCGCTCAAGGTGGCCGCGCTCTGGGCTCTCGGCGAGATCGGCGACCCGCGCGGGATGGTCGCCCTACAGTTCGCGCTCTCGCGCATCTACCTCAAGGACCCGGTCTGGACGAAAGCCCCGGGGCTGACCACGGCGGACGGGCGCGTCACACCGCTTCGCCGCCTCTGCGAGGCCCAACTGGCCAAACTTGCCGAGAAGGTCGTCGCCAAACTCGCCAACTTCGTCCTCTCGCCGCTGAGCGGCGAGCCGAGCCAGCCCTCTCGGAAGCTCAGCGAGAAAGAGGCAGGGCGGATGCGCGCCGCCCTCGTGTCGCTGGCCGCGGTGGGCGATGGCGACCCTGCCGCCCTCGACGCACTCTCACAGGTCCTCCGCGCCGACGACAACCGCTACCCGCCCGACTTCAAACTAATCGCCGCAGAGGCCCTCGGAGGAATCCTCATCTACCGCCACGACCAGTTCAAGGACCTCGAGGCCAAGGACCCCATCCAGGACGAAATCCTGGCGGCGATGGTCGAAGCAGCGGTCGGGACATCTGTCCCGGGGGTCCGGGAGTTGGTCGGCAGCGTCGTCCGACGGGTCGGCATGGCGGACCGGGTGGCGAAGCGGCTGGTCTATTTCCTCGAGGAGCCGAACCTACCCAGGGAGGTCCGCTACCACGCCGTCGAGACGCTCGCGTTCGTCCGCAGCCCGGTTGCGGCCGACCAACTCGTCTTCTTCCTCTTCGACCGCGACCCCGGGATGCGTTGGCGGGCGGCGGTGGCGCTCGGCACCTGTGGTGACCGCCGCGCGGTGAAGTTTCTGCGCGAGTTCCTCAAGGACCCCAGCCCATTCGTCCGCATGAAGGCCGCGGCCGCCCTCGGCCACCTCGGCGTGTCCTCCGCCGTTCCGGACCTCGCCGTCGCGCTGACCGACCCGGAAAAGCGGGTGCGGCGCCACGCCGCTCTCGCCCTCGGCCGCACGCGCGAGGAGGCAGCCCTGCCCGCCCTGATTAAACAGGGCCTCAAGGACCCGGCTCCCTCGGTCCGCGCCGCTTCGGCGGTCGCAATCGGGATGATCGGGCGCTCGGCTGGGCTCAAACACGTGGCACAACTCATGCAGGACAAGGACCGAGGCGTTAGACTGGTCGCCGCCGAGGTGCTGAGCCGCTTTCTCAACCCGGGCGCCACGCGCGCTCTCGTGACGGCGCTCGCAGACCTCGACCCGGGGGTGCGCCAGGTGGCGGTCAGGGCCTTGAGCGAAAGGCTCGCCGGCCAGCCCGCGACTACCATCGAACTGGTCGTGGAGGCAATCGCCGACGGGAAGGGCTGCCGCGCCGCTGCCGAGTGCCTCATCGCCGACTACCGCAAAGCCCGCGCCACCAGGGACGACAAGCGCCTGCGGGTCTATCAGAAACTCGTGTCGGGCAAGGGCGGTGGGGGACTAGGCGCCGCCCTGGCAAAGGCCATCGCCGACCGCGACCCCAGAGCCCGCGAGGTGGCGGCGAAACTGATGGTGGAGTTGGGCTGGGATTTCCGCAGTCGCCCCCTCCTCGAGCGCGCCGCGGGCCTCGCCGACGACCCAGACCGCGGGGTGCGCTCCGTGGCTCTCATGGCCCGCAACTACCTCGACAACCTCCGCTAGGCCGCCCTCCGACGAACACCGACGGAGAGGGGCGAATCACGGACAGAATCGGAACCGCAGATGAACGCTGCACCGCACAGGCCGCCGACGGAACCGCCACAGATAAAGACCGATGAACACGGATAAACGCGGATGAAGCAGGGCCGGAACGAAAGGCGACTTTATCCGCGCTCGCGCCCCTCGCCTCGCCTGTGTCCTCTGTGGTGAAATCTGCCCGACGCGGGGCGAGACGCCCCGCCTACGAGGATGCGGACACGGGGCGCAGAAAGGCCGCCGAGAGGCGGCAAGAGTTGAGGGGTATCGGCGCCTGGCCTGCTTTGAGCGCCCTGGACGTGTTTACCGCGGGCGGCGGCGACGGGTGAGGAGCCCTGCGAAGGCAAGAGCCAAGAGGCTCAAGGTCGCCGGCTCGGGAATGTAGAACGCGCGCAAGACCCCCTGAGCCGGCTTGTTCTGCGGGGTGTAGTCGTTCATCGGCAGGCCGCTCGAGGGGTCTATCCCGGCCAGCGGGTCGGTCTCCCAGTTCCACCAGAAGTAGCCTGCCATCCAGTCGCGGTCCCAGGTTTGGCTGAGGGCGGCCAGGTAACAGGCGGCCTGTTCATCCAGGTCCACGTTGTCCGTGCCATAGGGGGACCAGGCCCACGGCGCCATGTTGGCGCCGTTGAGGCTCCGATAGCCGATCTCGGTGAAGATAATGCCCATATCCGGGTAGTTGCTCGCAAGCCAGACCTCGAGGCCATCGGCAATGCTGTCCCATATGGCCTGCAATTGCGCAACGGTCGGGTCGGTCAAGGCGCTCAGCGGGAAGTAAGCGTCTATCCCGACGTAATCCAGCGCGTCCCACCAATCCACCGCCCCGAACTCTGTCCAGTTGGCGGCATAGACCAGCGGCCCGTCGGAGAAGTGGCTGCGCACGTGAGCGACGACCTCGCGCCACTTGGCCGAGTTGGCCGATGCGGTCTCGAACTCGCAGCCGACCACGAAACCGTCAACGCCGTGGTCCTGCGCCCACTGGGCCCAGCCGCCTATGAACGCCTTGTAACCGTTCGGGTCGTCGAACCAGGCGTCGGTACCCGGGATGTCGCCTCGCCAGCCCCCGCTGACCACGTCAACGTTAGGCTTCAGGAGGACCTTCATGCCGCGCTCGTGGATTTCCTGAACGGCTTTCGCGGCGGAGTCGAGGTCGGTACTCCACAGGCCGTAGTCAGGCGCGATGGCCGTCGAGGTGGGGGTGGCCTGGAACTCGAAGACGTTCAGTGCCACCCAGTTCACCCCTGTGTCGCGCATGACATCCAGCGACGCCTCCAGTTTGGCAGCGGTCACTGGTTCGGTCAGGTCGTTGCCCCAGGGGGTGTATGAGACACCGCGGAAGACTGGTGCTGCGGCGGCGATAGTGCCCGCCAGCACCAAGAGTGCTCCGGCCCTCAGTGTGGACATGTCCTTCTCCGTTTTCGCCTTTGTTGCGGGAGTACTTGCAAACCCCGTGCCAAACTCTCGGTTCCCGGGGGCCCCGCGCGGCGATTCATAACTCTGGTAAATAAATAGGCTTGTGAAAGGCGTCTGGCATGTGGCCCGTCGCGCCGGGCGGCCGGGCCGAAGCCCCATGTTGACGGTTGTCAACGCGAGATCGCCGCCAGAAGGCCGGACGGCCCTTCAAGGCCACGGCAATTAGAGACTTAGGGCATGTTGACGTCTGGCAACGCGATGTTGCCGAACGGCAACGTCGAAATGCGGGCCTGCCGGCTCACAACTCAATGAGTTGCCCGGTGGCCATTGACTTGTCGGCGGCAAGCGAGAGTGCGAGGGACTTGCAGGCGTCGGCGTAGTCGGAGCGAATCTTCCGCTTCGCCTTTCCTTTCGTCCGCACGGCCTGGATGAATGCCTCGTCCTCGGCCTGGCCAAAGTCGGTGGTGTTACGGAATGTCTCGGAGCGGTTCGGCTCGTGCACCGTGACCGAGGTGCGCTCGGCGTATTCGACTCGCGCGTCGGTGCAGAAGATATCTATGCCGACCTTCCCCACGCCCTTGAGGCAGCAGGCCGAGTAGACGGTGCCGACCATGCCGCTCTTGAAGATGAGGGTGACGGCGGAGACGTCCTCGACGTCGTAATTGGGGACGTGGGTCATCAGCCCTGTGCTGGCGGCGGCGAAGACGGCGCGGACCTCGCCGAAGAGGTAGCGCATCATGTCGAAGATGTGGGTGGTTTGCTCGGTGTGTTGTCCCCCGCTCTGGGCCTTGACGCGCCACCAGGCGACCCCGGGCATCCCCCCCATCCAGTAGCCCATCGCGGTGGCGACCTGGCGTGTGCGCAGGAACTTGCGCAGGCGCGCGATGATGTCCTGGTAGCGGTCCTGGTAGCCGACGGCCGAGACGACGCCGGCTTTCTTGACCGCGTCGCGGACCTCCAGGGCGGTCTCCATCGAGGTCGCGATCGGCTTCTCGACGAAAAGGTGACAGCCGCGGGCCACCGCGTCGAGTTCGTAGGGGCCGTGGGCGAACGGGGGAGTGCACACGTAGACCGCGTCCGGCTTCGTGGCGTCGAGCATGCGGCGGTGGTCGGAGTAGGCTTTCGCCTTGTACTCTTTCGCCCGGCTTCGGGCCTTCTCGCGGACGACATCGCAGAAGCCGACGACCT
>CAYYCI010000386.1:0-4757 GCA_964470215.1 uncultured Planctomycetota bacterium | reverse complement strand
GGCCTCGTGGTCAGCGACGAGGCGGTATGCCCAGCGCCCGGTGACGGCCTCGATTCGGCGGACTCCCGCGGCGATGCCTTGCTCGGCGGTTATCTTGAAGAGGCCGATCTCGCCGGTGGCGTTGGCATGGGTGCCGCCGCAGAGCTCTTTCGAGAAATCGCCCACGGCGACCATTCGCACGCGCTCGCCATACTTCTCGCCGAAGAGCGCGATGGCCCCGCGGCGACGAGCGTCCTCGAGGGTCGTCTCGTCAACCGCCACGGGGGCGTTCTCGATGATGCGCTCGTTGACCAGTTCCTCGACCCGCTCGACCTCCTGGGGGGTGAGGGGGGCGAAGTGGGTGAAATCGAACCTCAGGCGCTCGGGCGCCACGAGCGAGCCCGCCTGTTCGACGTGTTGACCAAGGACCTTTCTCAACGCCCAATGGAGAAGGTGGGTGGCGGTGTGGTTGCGCCTGATGTCGGCCCGACGCGCGTGGTCTATCGCCGCGTGGACCCTCTGGCCCTTGCGCAGGGTGCCATGGACCACCCGGCCGTGGTGGTAGAGGTAGTCGTCGGCGCGGGTGGTGTTGGTGACCTCGGCTCTGAGGCCCTCGGCCTCCAGGCTCCCGGTGTCGCCGACCTGGCCGCCGGCCTCGCCGTAGAACGGGGTCGTGTCGAGGACGACCACCACGTCGGCTCCTTCGGGGGCTTCCTCGACCAATTGGTCGTCGGCTACGATTGCGAGAACCGTGGCCTCGGTCCCAGTGGCCTCGTAACCGAGAAACCGCGTCGGCGGGGCGATGGCCTTGACCTGGGCGAGGGCCGAGGTGTCGAAAACCTGGCCGAAGGTCTCCTTCGACTTGCTGGCGGCCTGGCGCCTGTCCATCGCCTCGTCGAACCCCTGGCGGTCGGCCTCGATGCCGTGTTCGGCGCACAACTGGCGGGTCATCTCGAAGGGAAAGCCGTAGGTGTCCCACAACTCCGCGGCGACCTCGCCCGGGAGGCTCGTCGCGCCGCTGGCCCGCAGTTCGGCGATGCGCTCGGCGAGGATGGCCGAGCCGCGGCTGACCGTGGCCAGGAAACTCGTCTCCTCGGCCTTGATGATTCGGGCGATGTTCTCTCGCCGCCCGCGCAGTTCCGGGTAGGCGTTGCCCATCACCTCGACCACTGTGGGCACGAGGCGGTAGAGGAAAGGCTCGTCGGTGCCCAGGTCGTGGCCGTCGCGGATGGCGCGGCGCAGGATGCGGCGCAGGACGTAGCCACGCCCCTTGTTCCCCGGGAGAACCCCATCGCAGATGCAGAAGACCGCGCCGCGGACGTGGTCCGAGATTCGGTAGATGCGCTCGCGGCTTGGGGGGTCGTTGGGCTTGCGGCCGGTAAGTTCCACGACCTGTGAGACAATCGGGACGAACAGGTCGGTCTCGTAATCCGAGGTCACGCCCTGAAGGACCGCTGCCAGGCGCTCGAGGCCGGCCCCCGTGTCTATGTTCTTGCTCGGCAGGGGGTCGAGCTGGCCGTTCTCGCCCTTGAGGAATTGCTGGAAGACGAGGTTCCAGATTTCGACGAAGCGCGGACAATCACACGAGGGGTCGCATTCCGGCCTGCCACAGCCGATCCCCGGTCCATAGTCGTAAAAGATCTCGGCGCAGGGGCCACAAAGGGTTCCCGGCGGCGCCGAGCTGGGCGCGTCGGCGGGCCAGTAGTTGTCGTGTTCCCCGAAGCGATAGATGCGTTCGGGCGGAATGCCCAGTTCGCGCCAGATGCCGTAAGCCTCCTCGTCGTGCTCGTAGCAACTGACCACCAGGCGGTCGGTAGGGATGCCGAAGCCCTCGACCACCAACTCCCACGCCCACCCCATCGCCTCGCGCTTGAAGTAGTCGCCGAAGGAGAAGTTTCCGAGCATCTCGAAGAAGGTGTGGTGGGAGGGGGTCTGGCCGACCTTCTCGAGGTCGCTCGCCCTCAGACACTTCTGGCTCGTGCACGCGCGACGCAGGCCCTCACGCACCCGGCCCTTGCCCTGGAACTCGTCCTTGAATTGGTTCATGCCCGCGCCGGTGAAGAGCAGCGTGGGGTCGTTGGCTGGGACGAGGGAGTCGCTGGACAGGCGGGTGTGGCCGCGTTGCTCGAAGAACGCCAGGAACGCCTCGCGAATCTCGTCGGCTCTCACTGCGGCTGGCTCCACTGGCACAACCGCCCCGGGGTCCAGGGTCCCCGGGGCGTGTGGTCTTCGCCTGGGGTCGGCCTCAGGCTTCGGTGGCGCTCAGGCCTGCCGCCTGGCGAATCTTGGCTTCGATCTCCGCCGCGACGTCCGAATGCTCTCTCAGGAACCTCGACGACGCCTCACGGCCCTGTCCGAGGCGCAGGTCCCCATACGAGTACCACGTCCCGGCCTTATCGAGTATCTTGAGGTTCACCCCCAACTCGAGGAGTTCCGCGAAGCGGTCTATCCCCCGGTTGTAGATGATGTCGAACTCGGCCTTGCGGAAGGGCGGCGCCACCTTGTTCTTGGCCACCGTCGCACGGGTGCGGTTGCCGATGATCTGGTCGCCGCTCTTGATCGCCCCGATGCGGCGGATGTCTATCCGCACGGAGGCGTAGAACCGCAGCGCGCGCCCCCCGCTGGTCGTCTCGGGGTTCCCGAACATCACCCCGATGCGCATGCGGATCTGGTTGGTGAAGACCATGCAGGTGTTCGACTTGTTGATCACTCCGGCGAGTTTTCGCAGCGCCTGGGACATCAAGCGGGCCTGGGCGCCGACCTGCGCGTCGCCCATCTGCCCCTCCAGCTCCGCCTGCGGAACCAGCGCCGCCACCGAGTCTACGACCACGATGTCCACCGCGTTCGACCGCACCAGCATCTCGGCAATGTCGAGCGCCTGCTCCCCGGTGTCCGGCTGGCTCACAAGGAGGTTGTCCACATCAACGCCCAGCCGTCGGGCGTAGAGCGGGTCGAGCGCGTGCTCGGTGTCGATGAAGGCCGCTATCCCCCCCTGCCGTTGCGCATTTGCCACGCAGTGGAGCGTCAGGGTCGTCTTCCCGGAGGCTTCCGGTCCGTAGATTTCGACCACCCGCCCCCTCGGCAATCCCCCCACCCCGAGCGCGATGTCGAGGGTCAGCGACCCGGTGGGAATCACCGCCACGTCGGCTCGCTCGCGCGAGCCGAGACGCATGATCGAGCCCTTCCCGTATTCCTTCTCGATCTGAGCCATGGCCCTCTCGAGCGCCTGTTGGCGCTTCTCGGTCTTGTTTTCCTTGTTCTTCTTCCCCATGCCCGCGCACCTCTCAGTCGCGTGTCTCAATAAGGCGGGCGCCTACACCAAGAACAAGGATTCTACTTCCCCCCAGCGCCGCTGTCAAACGCAGCTGAAGCGAAACCTGACCATGGCAGGCACATGGTGTCCGGCTGGTGGGAGGAAGCGTTCGAGGTCATCGAGGACGAACGGGGGCAGGCTGAAGGCCACTGGCCTTGCAGGCGGCTGGCAGTCCTTGCTCTGGGCCTCCGCGAAGATTTCGGCGGTTACGAAAACGTCCCCGTTTTCGGGCTTCAGGGTCTTGAGCGGGGGATTTCGGGCTTTCCATCGGCGTCAGGGTCGCCGCGGGCGAAGGACTGGATGTCGAGGTTGGCGCCGATGTTCGCGCCGTCCTTGCCGGCGCGACGAGCGGGGCTGGTCGGGGCTGTGCGGAGGTCGAGGGCGAAGTTTCTCTTCTCCTTCCAGTTCAGGACCAGGCCGCCTTTCCCGAGGGGTTCAGCCAGCGGCGGGGCAATGACGATGAAGTCCGGGCCGACGGCGGTGACCCGCCTGGGAATCCCCTCGAAGCGCACCTCGACGTTGTCGCCGACCGCGAAGGCGCCGGCCCCGCGGACGAAGAGTCTCGCGGTGGTGCACTCGAGGAGGCGGCGGCCATCAATCTGGGCCGCGGCGACGGGTGCATTGCGGAACTGGGGGTCGGCGGAAATCGAGTGGGCGTCCTGGCCGCTGAGTTTCTTGTGTGTGGCGAAGTCGCGCGGCCAGTTGCGGGCGAAGGCGGTGAAGCAACCGCCGAGGCCAGGCGGCTTGTAGAGGAGGTTCCAGTCGGCTCGGAAGCCCTCGGGTTTGGCGACCGAGTAGCACGCCGACGGACAGCCGGGATAGAGGATGTTGCCAGCGAGCTCGTAGTCGGCGCCGGTGAATGAAATGCAGCCGTAGCCGGCGAAGGCGATGGTGTTGCCGATGATACGGAAATGGTGGACGTTGCGGTGGCCGCAGATGACGGCGACGGCTCCCGTGCCGGCGATGACGTTGCCCTGGATTAGCCCGTCCTCGCATTGTTCCATCATGATGGCCTGGCCGGAGTGGATGATGACGTTCTCGAGGACTCGAACGTTTCGGACACGATTGTGGAACTGGATATTGTCGGGGTGTCCCCACAGGTCGTGGCCGTGGATGTAGTTTCGGCGGATGGTGATGTCGCGGCTGTCGTGGCTGACGACGAGGCCGTCGAAGCGGTTGTCGGCGATCTCGTTTTTCTCGACCAGGAGATTGCGACAGCGACCGGCGGTGACGCCGTTGGCGTTGTGGGCGACGAGGTTGCCGCGAAGGACGACGTCGGTCATGCCGGTCAGGTAGATTCCGTTGCCGAGGTTATGGTGGACGTGGCAGTTGAGAACTTGGATGTCGGTGGAAGTCCTGGCCCAGGAGCCGATGCCGTGGCCGGCTCCGTGGCGAATCTCGAGGCGCTCGAAGCGCAGGTGGTTCTGGCCGGCGAGCTCGATGACGAAGCGGCTGCGGCGCGGGG
>CAYYCI010000385.1:0-4760 GCA_964470215.1 uncultured Planctomycetota bacterium | reverse complement strand
AAACCCAGCCACCCCCAGAGACACCCGCTGACCGCCCACCGAGGGCGAGCGCGGCCTATCGGCGCCTGCGCCGCCGCGGGCGGCTGGCCCGCGTGGCCCGGCGCCTCGCCGAGCACGACCCCTTCCCGGCTCTCTCGCGTCGCGCCCGCCTGGCGATGACGATCGGCCCTTTCGCCGGACTCGGCCTCATCCTATTGGCCGCGTCCCTCGTCTGGGGCTACGCGGCCTCCGCATTTCTGGCCGGCATCCTCCTCGGCAGCTTCGTCGGTGGAGGGAAGTTCGTCATCTTTGGCGGCGTCCCCGCCGCGGCACCCCTGGGGGTGTGGTGGTTGGCCGGCCTGGTCGTTTATGGAGACCTCGGCACTGCGCTCGTCCTCATGGCCAACATGGGGGTCTTCTACCGCGTGCCCTTGCTTGGCCGGCGGCTCGCGGCCTGCCACGAGGCCGGCTGGCACGTCCTGCGCACCCATCGCTGGATGCGCAGGGCCGCCTGGCTGGGGGTGGCGGTGTTCGTTGCGGCCCCGTTTCAGGGTTCGGGAGCGGTGGTCGGGACCTTCCTGGCCAGGCTGCTCGGGCTCTCGCGCGTGGCCACCCTGACGGCCATCGGCTTCGGCTCGGCGGTCGGATGCTACGCACTAGCGATAATCGGGGCCATCTGGCGCGGGCGAATCTCACAGGTGGCACAGGACCCCGTCGTCTGCGCCATAGTCCTGGGGATCACAATCGCGATTCTGGTCGTCCTGGGGCGTTGGTTCATGGGCCAGGGCGCCCGCCACCGCGAAGTCCCGACCGTCAGCCCCGAAGAACCAACCCAGCTCTGAGCACCGCCGGGCCGGGCGTCGTGGCTCTCAGGCGTTCGGGGGGAACAGGCTCCAGCTCTCGCGGTACTTCCTGCGGATGAACTTGTCGGCCTCGGGACACCCCACGGCCTCGAGCTTCTCGGCGTCCCACTTGATCTTCTTGCCCACGCGGAAGGCCACCGTGCCGAGGAGGTTGTTCTCGATGAGGGTTCCCGAGTAGTCGAAGTTACAGAGGGTGGCCGAGCCGGTCTTGCAGCCCAGGAGCCATTCGCGATGGTGGCCCCTCGAGGGGGGGATCGAGGGCTTCGGCGGCTGGAAATCCTTGAACTTGGTCTTCGGCAGGAGCACCCGCCGGCCGTAGTCGGCCAGGAGGTATCCCTTGTCGCCGACGAACAGGATGCCGTTGCCCCATCGCCTGAGGTCGTCGTCGGGCGGGGGCGGGGGTTTCTTGCCGCCGTCGTACCAGAAGAGTTTCACCGGCGGCATGTCGCCCCTGGCGGGATGCTCCCAGACGACCTTGAGCCAGTGGGGGTAGGACTCGTCGCTGCGGGGCTCGCCCTCGGCCTGGGCCGTGAGGGGGTGGCGGAGTTTGAGCGCCCACCAGGGCAGATCGATCAGGTGGCTGCCCATGTCGCCCAGGCACCCGTTGCCCCAGTCCCAGTGTTGTTCCCAGGTCATACAGCCCGGCAGGTACGACTTGTGATACGGCCGGAAAGGCGCTGGGCCGAGCCAGAGGTCCCAATGGAGATACTCGGGCACAGGCATGCCCTGAGCGGGTCGCCTGGGACAAGGGCCGCGCCGGCCGCACCACACGTGGGCCTCGCGGACCGGCCCGATGGCTCCCGACTGGACGAGTTCGACGACTCGGCGGAAGTTGGCGCCTGCGTGGATCTGGGTGCCCATCTGGGTGGCGACCTTGGCCTCCAGGTAGGTCTTCCGCACCATCCTGGCCTCGTAGACCGAGTGGGCGAGGGGCTTTTCGCAATAGACGTGTTTGCCCAACTTCATCGCCCAGATGCTCACGAAGGCGTGGGTGTGGTCGGGGGTGGAGCAGACGACGGCGTCGAAGGCCCTGGCCTCGTCGAACATCTTGCGCCAGTCGTGGTAGGTCTTGGCCTTCGGGAATCGCTTGGCCGCTGCGGCCAGGTTGCGGTCGTTCACGTCGCAGAGCGCGGTGATGTTTTCGCTGCGGACAGAGTTGGTGTTTGCCCTGCCGCGTCCGCCCACCCCGACGATCGCGATGTCGAGTTTGTCGCTTGGCGGGGCCTTCCGCGCTCCGCCGAGGATTTCGTTCGTGGTGATGAACACCCCGGCTCCGAGGGTCGCTCCAGCCTTCAGAAACTGCCTTCGCCGCATCATCGGTTTCTCCTAATCTGGAAGCCTCACAGTTCGTCGAGGAGCGCGGCGAGGCGCGCGTCCCAGAGCGCCTGGTCGAGCCTGTGGCGCAGTTGGGCGAGCGCGACGGCCAGCCGCGTCCAGGTCGCGCCGTCCAGGCGCTCCTTGCCCTCGATCTCCTTGCGGTATTGTGCCAATTGGGCGCGAGCCTGTCCAACGCGCTCGAGGACCTCGTCGGTTGCCTTCCTGCTCGATTCCTTGCGTGCCAGGTTGGCGAGTTCGGCCAGTTGTCGTTCGATCCCCGCGATTGCATCCCGTGCCATCGCGCGATAAGTCTTTCCCGCCTGGCCGCCCCTGGCGTAGATGATGATGGGGCCTCTGCGGTCGCCCTTGCGGAACTCGGGGGCCAGTCGCGCCAGTTCGCCCTCTCGCGGCGAGAGCACGAGGTGGGCGAAGCGGGGAGCGTCGTGGAAGTTCGCCATCGTCTGCGACCAGTTCGACCACTCGCGCCCGCCGCCCGCATAGCGGTCGCGGCAGACGTTGAAGCCGAGGACCATGCCCGCCCTCGGCTCCTTGACCCCCACCTGGGCCCACGGGATGGCCATCTCGACCTCCCAGCCATCGGCCACGACGGCCGTCCTCAGCCGCGTGGTGCTGTCCCAGTGGCGCTCGTGCTTGAAGGCGTCGTAGAACGAGCCCGCCAGGTTCACCGCGAACTGGTAGTAGTCGTTGTGGTTGTGGGTGGGGTCGAGGAAGAACTCGACGGTCTCGCCGCGGAAACACCCGGAGGAGTCGCGCCCGGCGAAACTCGGCACCAGTTTTTTCGCTTGCGGCTCGTCGCAATGGACCGCCAGGTAGAGGAAGCGGGCGTCGTAGCCGAGGCGGAACGAGGTCTGCACCCCCATCAGCCGCGGCTTGCGGTAGTCGGTGAAGCCGCTGGCCACGGGAGCGGTCCGCCAGCAAGCCTCGCTCAGGCGGCCGTCAATCTTCGGCGGGGACGAGAAGCGCGGGCAGGGATAGACCTTCACCGGGAACGAGTCCACCGCGAGCGCGCTGGCCGCCATCGCGGCGAGCAAGACCACGGCGCATCGCATCTGCCGCCTCCTTCACTTTCCACGGACGGCCAGGCGAAGCGTCAGTGGCCGTGCGGCGAAAAGGTCCTCCGATTCTATCGTCCACGCGCCCGCCGGGTCGTTGAAGGCCAGGGGGAGTGGCACCTCGACCCACGTGTCTCCCACCATGACCACCCTCTGGAACCAGTCGGCCGGCTTGCCCGCCGGAGTTTTCGCCTCGATCTTCACGGGATGAAGCCCCTGGGCGTTGGGGACGCGCAGGCGGAGTTTGACCATCTGTCCCGGCCGCGCCGTCTCGGGTTCCAGGCGAGCGACGAGCGAGCCGAGTTTGCGGGGCGAAAGGGCCAGGAAGGTCGGCCGCGAGCCGAGCAGGCGCGTGGGGAACGAGCCGGTCGGGCCGGAGCGCTTCCCCCAGCGCAGGTCCACGACGTGCAGCGGGCGCTGGAACTCCACGACCACGTCCTCGTCCTCGCCTGCCTGGCGGAAGAGCGCGACGAGCCGCATCTGGCCGTTCTGCCACTGGACGGTCTCGAGGTTTCTGGTTCGCTTGCCGCGTGAGCGGGTGCGGATTTCGGGGCGGACGCCGGCCGAGGCGAAAAGCGCCGCGAGGAAGTCGGCGGCGCTCTCCGGGGCGGCCGGCTCGTCGAGCCTGGGGAACGATGCCATCGCGAAGTTCAAGAGGATTGCGCGGCCATTGCCCACCTGGTGGACCATCAGGGCCGGCCTGCCTCCGCAGGTGCCGAAGGCCCGGGCCGTGGTGGGCTGGACGGCCGGATCGTAGCGCGCGCCCTCGAAGGAGGCCTCCACGCCCCCGAACTCCAGGCTCGCGCGCCCCCGCGCCGCCGGCGCGTGCTCGGTCCGGCGAATGCCGAAGAACTCGTCGAGGCGGCCGGTCAGGAGAGGCTTGCAGTGGTCGTCGAAGATTCCCGGCCGCACGTCGGCGATGAGGGTGCCGCCGTCTCGGACGAATGCCTCGATGACCGCGGCCTCCTTCGGCCCGATCGCCTCGGCGCGCGAGAGCACCAGCACCTTGAAGCGCGCGGGGTCGAACTCACCGAGACGCAGCATCCGGTCGGTAACATAGCGGAACTGGAGACCCAGTTCCCGGATGGCGCGGTGCCAGGCCACGTGGTTCTCCTCCACCCCGCCGTAACTGCCTTCGAGTTGGCCCGCATAGCACGAGGGATGGGAGAAGAGCATGGCGATCCCGCTGTCGAGCATCTGGGACTGGATCAGAAGCGTGCCGAGGCCGTCGCGGACGATCTTCGTTTCCTCGACGAGCGCCTTGGTGGCCGGGTAAGGCCCGAGGTGTGGGGCGAGGAAGCCGTGGAACCGACCTATCCCGTCCCACCGCCACCACCACACGCTGTCGCAGCCGCGCGTGATCATCCGCCAGAACTTGGCGATGAGCGGGGTGGCGGTCTTCACGTAGCCCATCCAGTTCGAGCGCGGCAGGTCGCGGGGCGCGATGGAGCGGAGCACCTCGTCGGCGGTGCCGGGGTATGGCGACCAGAATTCGCACTCGCGGACGAACAGGTCGATGTCGTCGCCC
>CAYYCI010000384.1:0-4765 GCA_964470215.1 uncultured Planctomycetota bacterium | reverse complement strand
CCATCCTCGCCGCCAGCACCTTCGCCGGCACCTACCTCGCCCGCCACACCCCCTCCTCCTCCCCTCCTGACCCTCCCCGTGCCATTCATCTGCCTTGATATTCGCCTCCGCCACTTGATGTGCGGTGTGCCGAACCCGTATAATTTGTTCGCGCCACCCTATCTCCCACCGACGACGCTTCGCGATGAGCGACAAGGAGGAGGGGCGAAATGAGCGATGTGGTCATCGAGAACCCGGTCATCAACTCCCCCTTCGCGAAGCCGACGCGCCATTTCCGCTTCAGCGACCAAGGCATAACCGACGAGGTGGTCAAGGGCCGGCGCCCCAGCGCGTACTTCGTCCCCATCGCTCCCCCCAAAAAGAAGGGCAGACAGCTCACCTTCGAGACCCAATGGACCAGGGACAGGATCAAAGAGAACGACGAGATCAACCGCATCCGCGCCCGAGTCGAACTGTGGCGGCAGGGCGGCTATGCCGGAGTGACGAAAACCACCCGCCAGTTGCTCGACTACTGGACGAACCCAGAGCGAGAGAAGAAGCTCTTCTTCTGCCAAATCGAGGCCGTCGAGACGGCAATCTACATCACCGAGGTGGCGAAGAAGTTCGGCGATGCCTGGATTGACAACATGCTCCGCGAGGCCAGCGAGGACGCCAACCCGGGCCTCTACCGCATGGCCTTCAAAATGGCCACAGGCAGCGGCAAGACCGTGGTGATGGCCATGCTGATCGCATGGCAGGCGCTCAACAAGTTCGCCAACCCGCGCGACCCCCGCTTCTCCGACACCTTCCTCATCGTCACCCCCGGTATCACCATCCGCGACCGGCTCCGCGTCCTCCTGCCCAACGACCCCAACAATTACTACCGCGAACGGGATGTCCTTCCCCAGGACTGGCTCCGCGAACTCCACAGGGCAAATATTCTCATCACCAACTTCCACGCCTTCCTGTTCCGCGAGAAGGGCAACATCAGCAAGCTCAACAAGCACATCTTGACACGCGGCAGGCCCGGCCCCTTCACCGAAACCCCAGCCGAGATGGTCCGCCGCGTCTGCCGCCAGTTCGGCAACAAGAAAAACATAGTCGTCATCAACGACGAGGCGCACCACTGCTATCGCCGTCGTGTCGGCGATGGGAAGGAACGCTTGAGGGGCGACGAACGCAAAGAAGCCGAAAAGCGGGACAAGGAAGCGCGAGTGTGGCTCACCGGCCTCCAGGCCATCAACGACAGGCTCGGCATCAGAGTCGCCTACGACCTATCCGCCACCCCTTTCTTCCTCCGTGGCTCCGGCTATCGCGAAGGCAGGCTGTTCCCCTGGGTGGTCTCCGACTTCTCGCTCATTGACGCCATCGAATGTGGCATCGTCAAGGTGCCTCGGGTCCCCGTCGCCGACGACAGCATGACCGGCCCTATGCCAACCTACCGCGACATCTGGGCTCGCATCCGCGACTCCCTCCCCAGGAAAGGCCGCAAGACCGAGGACGCTAGCGGAGGCGAACCCCAGTTGCCCAAGGAACTCCAGGGCGCCCTCCACAGCCTCTACAGCAACTACGAGAAATACTATCGCAGGTGGGAACAAAACACCGAGGCCCGCCAACGAGGACAGACGCCCCCTGTCTTCATCGTCGTCTGCAACAACACCAATGTCTCGAAACTCGTCTACGACTATATCTCCGGCTGGGAGAAGGAACTGCCCGACGGAACCAAAGTGCCAGTGCCCGGCAAACTCCCAATCTTCAGCAATGTCGAGAATGGGCGCTGGCTCCCGCGACCGAACACCATCCTCATTGACAGCGAGCAACTCGAATCCGGCGAGGCGATGAGTCCCGCATTCAAGAGGGTCGCCGCACAGGAGATCGAACTCTTCAAGCAGGAATATCGCGAACGCTTCCCCGAACGCGACCCCGAGAAACTCACCGACGAAGACCTCCTGCGCGAAGTGATGAACACCGTCGGCAAGCCGGGCCGCCTCGGCGAACACGTCAAGTGCGTCGTCTCCGTCTCGATGCTCACCGAGGGATGGGATGCAAACACCGTCACCCACATCCTCGGCGTCCGCGCCTTCGGCACCCAACTCCTCTGCGAGCAAGTCGTCGGGCGTGGCCTGCGCCGAACCAGCTACGTCCCCGAAGACAACGCCATGCTCCCTCCCGAATACGCCGAGGTCTATGGCGTCCCCTTCTCCTTCATCCCCTGCTCCGGCTCCGCCACGGACCCCAAACCAGGGCCCATGCCAACGCGCGTCCGCGCCCTCGAGGAGCGCATCGCCTGCGAGATCACCTTCCCCCGCCTCATCGGCTATCGCTACGACCTCCCCGGCGAGAAACTCGCCGCCCGCTTCACCGACGATTCTCAACTCGCAATCTCCACCGCCGACATCCCCACAAAGACCGAGAACGCACCAATCGTCGGCGAGTCCGTCACCCACACCCCCGACGACCTCAGACGCCGCCGCCACCAGGAGGTCGCTTTCCTGCTCGCAAAACTCGTCCTCGAGAAGTACTTCCGCTGCGACGCCAACCCGGGACCCGACAGGCCGAAGGAGCATCGCTGGGACAAGGAGGTCCAGGCCTGGCGCTTCCCCGAAGTCCTGGCAATCACCAAGCAATGGCTTGCCCAGTGCGTCACGCTCAAGGACAACACCTTCATCCAGATGCTCCTCCTCATCGAACTCGCCCACGACGCAGCCGATCGAATCTACAACTCCATCGTCCGCGCCAGCCAGGGCACGAAGGCCCTCAAGCCCATCCTCCGACCCTACGACACCACAGGCTCCACCCGCTACGTGGATTTCGACACCACCAAACCCGTCTACGAGACCCGGCCGGACAAGTGCCACGTCTCCCACGTCGTTGGCGACACCGACTCCTGGGAACAGAAAATGGCCCAGACCCTCGAGGACATGGACGAGGTGCTTTGCTACGTCAAGAACCAGGGCCTCGGCTTCACTATCCCCTACACCCTCAACGGCCAGGAGCGGAACTACACCCCCGACTTCATCGCCCGCCTCGACGACGGGCACGGTCCCAACGACCCGCTGAACCTGATCATCGAGGTCACCGGCGAGCGCAAGAAGGACAAGGCCGCGAAGGTCGCCACCGCCCGCACCCTCTGGGTCCCCGCCGTCAACAACCACGGCGGCTTCGGCCGCTGGGACTTCATCGAAATCGCCGACCCGTGGAATGCGCGGAACCTTATCCGAGCGCGCCCGGCCCGGCGGAACGCCTGAAGCACCTGCGGTGGCGCCCAGAGCCACTTTGGAGTAAGATTCAACGCGCGGCGCGACGCCTCCAAAGGAGGTTCCCCATGACGTACAAGCGGTGCATGCAAGACCTCTACCGCCGATTGCGGCAGTGCGGGTTCGACGCCAAGTTCGTCAGGAACATCGTACTGCCGGATTGGTGGGACGACGACCTGGCCGAAAACCCTGCTAACCGCGCGATCGCCGAAATGGCCATTGCGCGCCACCTGGGCTTCCGCGTGGCGGACCTCCAATCCCCCGCCGCCGAACTGCGCTTGCCGGCCGTCAGCGATTTCCGTCTCAAGCGCAGGGGGGGCACCACGCCAGCCGAGGTCAGACCCGCCGTGATGGTGGCCCGCAGGACCGCCGAGGTGCTCTTGGAAGCTCTCGGCGAGTTGCCCACGTTCCGCCCCCGGCGCTCCGCCCCCGAGGTCCGTCGCGCCATCCTGGAGAGAGAGCCTTACGTGACCCTCCAGTCCCTTGTGGACTTCTGCTGGGAGAACGGCATAGCCGTGGCACACCTCGACCCCAAGCGCTTGCCCAGGCCCAGCAAGAAGTTCGACGGGCTCGCCATCTCCCTGGAAGACCGCCCCGTCATCATACTCTCATCGGGCAGAGACAGCCCGCCGTGGCTCGCCTTTCACCTCGCCCACGAGATGGCGCACCTTCTCTGTGGCCATGTCCAGCCCGGCACTAAACCACTCGTTGACCACAACATTGACAGGCTCAACAACGAACGCCAGGAAGAGACCGCCGACAAATACGCAACCCAACTCCTCACGGGACAGGCCGCCCTTGCCTTCGCTCCCAAGTACGGGCTCACTGGCGAACGGCTCGCAGAGGCCGCGCAGACCTACGGCGCCCGCAACTGCATTGACCCGGGAACCGTCGCCCTCATCTATGGCCGCTCCGCCGACCGCTGGGGAGTGGCGCAGAACGCCCTCAAACGCATGGGCCAGCACGCCGGCGCCCAGAAGCTAATCAACCGGGCCCTCCTCTCGCATCTCCACCCGGACCGCATCAGTGAATCCACCGCCGGTTTCCTCAGATGCCTTTCGGCAGTCAGCCTATAGCAGCGGGAGCGGAGGGATGCCGGAAAGGCTCATGCTCGTTGATTCGGACATCTTCATCATCTTGGCCGCCGCTGGGGTTCTCGAGACCGCCGCAAGCCTCCTGGAATTCGAGCCCGAAGACATCCGCCGCTTGCCCGCATTGGAAAACCAGTTGACGCGCGGCAGAGCCTTCAGAAAGAACTACCCCCGCCACATACGTCAAGCCGCCTTGCGCGCCTGCTCCTGCATATGCGCCTTCTCCAATATGGCATACATCACCCTTTCTATTGCGCCAGAGGGCGAGCAGTGAAGTATGATTGGAAACTTCTTGGTATTATCCTTGTCCTGGTATCGTATGCCATACCTCTCCCCATTCTCAACATCAATCTGGTCCGTGCTTAAGGTCGCAGCCTTCTTAAGGCAGTCCACAAAGTTCCACTCATACTTCATCACGAAGTAAAAGAACCTCTTGTC
>CAYYCI010000383.1:0-4790 GCA_964470215.1 uncultured Planctomycetota bacterium | reverse complement strand
GGTAGGGGATTCCGAGCGCGACATCGCGGCGGGGAAGGCCCGCGGATGCACCGCCATCCTGGTCGGGGAGCGCTCGCCCGGGAGCCAGGCCGACTACTTCGCCGCCGGCCTCGCCGAGGCCGTGGAACTGATCGTCGAACTGGCGGCCAGAGATGAGGTGACCCGATGAGCCGTCTTTTCGTTCTCCTGCTGCCGCTCGCGCTGGTCGGTTGTGGCGAGCGGGCCGGTGGGCCGGTCCGCATCCGCATCAGCCTAATCCTCGGCGAAACCTCCGAGTGGTGCAAGGGCGCCGCCCGGTGGAAGGAACTGGTCGAGAAGCGAACCGCCGGCCGCTACCGCGTCGAGGTCATCCCGAATGCCCGCAGGGCGAACAACAACCAGAGCACCGAACTCCAGATGGTCCAGCGGGGCGGGCTCGAGGCCTCGCTCGAGTCCACCATTCTCCTGTCCACAACCGACCCGCGCTGGATGGTCTTCTCCTACCCCTGGCTCTTTCCCAACCACGGGGTGGCCAAAGCGGTGTGTGACGGGCCGCTCGGGCAAGAGATGCTCGGGCTGCTCGAGGAGCGCGGCCTCGTGGGCCTGGCCTACGGGGTCAATGGTTTCCGCCAGTTGACCAACAATCGCCATCCGGTGCGGAGGCCGGAGGACCTTCGGGGCTTGAAGATTCGTCTTCCGCAGGGCCTGCCGCCCTGCCTTTACGAACATTTCGGGGCGAGCGTGCACCACATGAACTTCGGCGACCTCACCCTCGCCCTCCGCACCGGCGAGATGCACGCCCAGGAAAACCCCCTCTCGGTCATCCACTCGACCAAACTCTACGAGGTCCAGAGCCACCTGACGCTGTGGGATTACGTTTACGACCCGATTGTGCTGTGTGTGAATCGGCGCTTCTGGGAGGGTTTGCCGGAGGGCGATCGGGCTGTCCTGCGCCAGTGTGCCCGCGAGGCGATGGACTACGAGCGGCGGCTGGTCGAGGAGGCGGACGGGGTGCTCGCCGAGAAACTGGCGGAGAAGGGGATGAAGGTTGTCAGGCTCACCGATACGGAGCGCGAGAGATTCCGCCATGCGGCCGCCGCACTGCGGCCGCGCTTCGAGGAACTGGTCGGCAAGGACCTCGTGAGGCGATTCCTCGAGGCCGTGGCCGAGGCAGACAGGGAGACGAGGACCCCAGCCGTTGAGCAAACTCCTGCGCCACGCTGAGGAATACGCAGCGGCCGTGCTCCTCGGGGCGGTGGCCCTCTTGATCTGTGTTCATCTGGTCCTGAACTGGTGCGCTCCGCGCTTCTCCTCGCCGCTCTCGGCGATTGTGCTCGCCCTGTTTTTCTGGGCGACGATGCTCGGCATCCCGGCCGCGACCCGCCGCGGCGCACACCTGGGGCTCGTGTTCCTGAGCCGCAAGGTGGGCGCGCGGTGGAGGCGCCGCCTGGCCACCCTGGCGATGGTTGCCATGGTGGCCTTTTTCGTCGTCGCGTTCGCCACCTCGTTGAGGCTTTGCTGGGACCAGTTCCAGGGCCACAACTACTCCCACGTGCCGTGGCTACCTGATTGGGTCGTGACGGCGAGCCTGCCGTTGGCGTCGCTCCTATCGGCCATTCGAGCGGTCGAGGCGTGGTGGGAGGGGCGGCGCGCCCGCCAGGAGGGAGAATGCACGGCGCAGTCGGCCTGACCCTGATCGCGCTGTTCGCCGTCCTGACCATTCTGGAGGTTCCCATCGCCTTCAGCCTGGGGCTTTCGGCCCTGGCCACCATCGCCATCCACATGCCGCGCCAGGGCCTCGACCTCCTGGCCGACACTCTCCGCGGGGCCATCCAACACGAGCCTCTGATGGCCATTCCGCTTTTCATCATGGCGGGGATGGCGTTCTCGCGCAGCGGCGTGGCGGCTCGGCTGGTCCGCCTCGCCAGGTTGCTCCTGGGGCGGGTGCCTGGCGGGCTGGCGATCATCGTGGTGCTGGTCTCGATCCTCTTCGCCGCGATGTCGGGTTCCGGCCCTGCCACCGTGGCGGCCCTCGGCGGATTGCTCATCCCGGCTCTCAGCGACAACGGCTACGAGCGCGGCTTCGCCTCGGCCCTCCTGGCCTCCAGCGGGGGCCTGGGGATCATCGTCCCGCCTTCCATTGCGATGGTCATCTACGGGCTGGTGGCCTCGGACTACGTGAAGGTGGGGATTCTGCACCTTTTCGTGGCGGGGGTGTTGCCGGGGCTGGTGATGGGGGGCGTGTTGATTGGGTATGTGGTGTGGGCGTCGCGGCGGAGGGGCTACGGCAGGCGCGAGCCTGGCGCGAGCGGCCGTCAGATCGCCAGAGCGTTGGTGGCCGCGCTGCCCGGCCTGGCCGCCCCGGTGGTGATCCTCACGTGCATCTACGGCGGGTTCTCCAGCCCCACGCGGGTTGCCGCGGTGGCTGTCGTGTATGCTTTGCTCGTTGACCTGGTGTTTTACCGCGACATACGGGTTCGTGACGTTTTCGGGCTTCTCCGCGAGAGTGCGGTCATCTCGTCCCAGGTGCTGATCATCGTGGCGTGTGCGTCGTTGTTTGCCTGGGTGCTCGACGACCAGGGCCTGACCACCGGGGCGGTGAGGTGGTTGAGCCACGCGCCGCTGCCGTGGTGGGCCATGCTGTTGGCGATAAACGCGGTGTTGCTGGTCGCCGGCTGCTTCATAGACGCGATTTCGATCTACTACATCTTCGTTCCGATTCTCCTGCCCGTGGTGACACGGCTTGGGGTTTCGGCTCTCCACTTCGGGGTGATCATGACGGTCAACCTGGCCATAGGCCAGGCCACGCCGCCGGTGGGGGTGAATCTGTTCGTGGCGTGTGGGATATCGAAGATTTCGCTCGACAGGGTCGCCCGCTCGGTCGTGCCGTTCATCGTCGCCGAGGTCGTGGCGTTGGTGATCATCACGTTCTGCCCCTTCCTTTCCGAGTGGCTTCCCTCCCTGTTGCGCTGAGGGCGAAGCGCGGGGAGTGTGGCCTGGAGGTCGCCGACAGTGGGCCTGGCATCCCCCCCGAGAGCCTCGAGCGGGTCTTCGAGCGGTTCTATCGAGCCGAGCCCTCGCGCTCGCGCGAGGCCGGGGGAGCGGGCCTGGGCTTGAGCATAGTCAAGCGCGTCGTTGAACTCCACGGCGGAAACGTTACAATATCCACGAGCACAAAGGGAACCTCCGTGGTCGTTACCCTCCCCGTTGACGAAAGGAGCCGGGGCAGTTGATTGTCATCCTTGGCGGCGGGATAGCGGGTCTTTCGGTTGCTGAGTCCCTGAGGGGCAAGACCCCGCTGGCGATCAAGGTCCTCGAGCGGGACCTGGTGCCCGGGGGAGCGAGCCGCACGGTCCGGTTCGGCGAGTTCCGCTACGACCTCGGCGGGCACCGCTTCTACACTAAGAAACGCCACGTCCAGCGGTTCATCGAGAGGCTCATAGGTCCGGACCTGCTGGTCGTGGACCGCGTCAGCCACATCGCGTTCCGGGGCAAGATGGTCGAATACCCCCTCTCGGCCTTCAATGCCCTGGCCGCCCTCGGACCGTGGGAGGCGTGTCTGGCGACCGGCGACTACCTCCTCGAACACACCCGTCGCGTCTTCGGCAAGAACGACGCCCGAACATTCGAGGAGTGGACGGTCGGGCGCTTCGGCGGCCGCCTCTACCGCACGTTTTTCAAGGACTACACGGAGAAACTCTGGGGGGTGCCCTGCGAGCGCCTGTCGGCCGACTTCGCCGACCAGCGGATCAAGGGCCTCTCGTTCCGCGAGGTCGTCAAGGATGGGATTGCGCGGCGGGGGAAAGCGACCACGCTCGTTCGCCGCTTTCTCTATCCGCGCCTGGGCTTCGGCATGATCCCCGAGCGAATGGCCTCCGGCTGGGAGCCGCCGAACGAGGTCCTCTGTGGGATGCCAGCCGAGAAGGTCATCCACGACGGGCGGCGAGTCCTCGCCGTCGAGTCGCGCGGGGTCTCTTTCCCGGTGACCCATTGCGTCAGTTCACTGCCGATGGATGATCTGGTGCGCATGCTCGAGCCGCGGCCCGAGCGCGCGGTCCTCGAGGCGGCCGAGCGCCTGAGGTATCGCGACCTCGTGATCCTGTTCGTGGTCCTGGCGCGGGAGCGGGTGACCGACGACCATTGGGTGTATTTCCCCGACCGCCAGTGTCCGTTCGCGCGCTTCCACGAGCCGAAGAACTGGAGCCCGGCCATGGCCCCGGCGGACAAGACGGGGCTGGTGGTCGAGTTTTTCTGCGAGCGTGGCGACGCGGTCTGGAACGCCTCGGCGGAGCAACTTTGCCGCTGGGCCACGGACTATCTGGAGGGTCTGGGCATGGTCCGCGCCAGCGAGGTCGTCGGCTGCGATGTCCAACGAGTGGCCAGGGCATACCCCGTTTATGAACTTGGCTACCGCGCCCACGTCGAGACCATCCTCGGCTACCTCGAGCGATTCGAGAATCTCCAGTCCGTGGGCCGCAACGCGCTCTTCCGCTACACCAGCAGCGACCACTACATCGACATGGGCATCCGGGCCGCTCAGAACATCCTCGGTGGCTCCTACGACCTCAGGCAGGTGGGCACCGAGCCGGGGTATGCCGAAGATGGCGAATTCGCAGCACCGACGGCCTGAGGGCCCTTCCCAACCGTTCCTCGAGCGTCTCGATGCCGGTCTGGGTCGCCTGGCCAGGCGTCGCCCGTTCCAGGCGGTAGTCGCGGGAATCCTCCTCGCCTTCGCCGTCAACGCCGTGATGCGGGCGGCGAACCCGCGTCGCAGTTCCGAGTTCAGGGGCTTCCGCCGCATCGTCCAGGTC
>CAYYCI010000382.1:3161-4794 GCA_964470215.1 uncultured Planctomycetota bacterium | reverse complement strand
TGCCGATCATCGGGGTCATCATCCGCAAGTCGACCATCTCGCGTTTCACCCGCACGCTGGGCACCCTGATCCAATCGGGTGTGCCGATCCTGGAAGCCCTCGCGATCGTCCGCGATGCAACGGGCAACGCGGTCTTCGAGAGCGCCATCCAGCACGTCCACGACAGCATCCGCGAGGGCGAGAGCATGGCCGCCCCCCTGGCCGCGACCAAGGTCGTGGACGTGATGGTGTTGAACATGGTGGACGTGGGGGAGGAGACGGGCGAGTTGGACAAGATGCTCATCAAGGTGGCCGACACCTACGACGAGGACGTTGACGCCCTCGTGGGGGGGATGATGAGCCTCCTGGAGCCGTTGATCATCGTCGTTCTGGGCGGCGCGGTCGCATTCATCGTCATCTCGCTGTTCCTGCCCCTCATCTCGCTCATGAAACAGATGGGCGGCGGCGGGGTCGGCTAGGGAGGAGAAGACCGGAGAGCGGCGGGCGCGACCCTCGGACCGGGGGTCGCGCCCGATTGTTCCCCCCCGCCATTGACAGGTGGGGGCGGGGACCTAGAATAAGGTGGCGGGAAAAGGCACCCCCCGAGGGAAAGGCCCACCGATGAGGGCCGATGTTCGAGGAAAGCCGAGCGGATTCACCCTGATCGAACTTCTGGTGGTGATCGGCATTCTGGCCGGGCTGGCCGCGATATTGATACCGGTGATCAGTTCGGCGCGCCGCACGGCCAAGTTCGCCGCCTGCAAACACCTCCTGTCCCAACTCGAGTGTGCCCTCGACCGCTACAACGAGGATTTCGGCTGCTACGTGCCGGACCGAGCCGTCGGCGGCAAGCCCCATGGCGACTATAGCGCGGCCGCCTGCCTCTACTACTTTTTGGCAACCCCCGACCTCAGCCACCATCACCCCTACATCGAACTCCAGCCGGAGGAGCAATGCCGCGACACCGACGACGGCGACCCCGAGGACGACATCGTCATTGACCCCTGGGGCCAACCGCTCCACTACGACAGTTCCGTGCCCGAGGAGGACAATCCGCCCCCGCAGCACAACGTCTATACCTATGACCTGTGGTCGGACGGCTCGCCGACTCTCGACGAGCGCAACCACAAGACGATCAACAACTGGGAGTGAGGCGTTGAAGAGGCCGAGCCAGGTGCAGCCGAGTGGGAGAGGCGCCCCCAGGGGATTCACCCTTCTGGAGTTGCTGATCGTGATCGGCATCATTGCCATCCTGGCCGGCATGCTCTTGCCGGCGATTCGCTCGGTGAGCCGCGCCTCGCGGATCAGCGCCACCGAGAGCCTCATCCAGCGCCTCTCCGGCGCCCTCGAGATGTATCGCCGCCGCGAGGTCTTCTACCCGCCGGACTACATCCCGGCCACCACTGGCGCCGAGCCGACCAAGCTCCTGCGCTTCGACGGCTCCGACATCCCCGTCGAACTAAGCGCGGCCCGTTACCCTGCCGAGGCCCTCTACTACTACCTCGCCCACAAACACCTCAGCGACCACCACCCATTCGTCACGCTTGCGGGGGATGAGACGACCGACCTGAACCACAACGGGACCCCCGAGATAGTGGACCCGTGGGGCCGGCCCTTGCTCTACAACCGCCGCGCGTTCCCTGGCCACGACAGC
>CAYYCI010000382.1:1536-3061 GCA_964470215.1 uncultured Planctomycetota bacterium | reverse complement strand
CCCGTGGGGCCGGCCCTTGCTCTACAACCGCCGCGCGTTCCCTGGCCACGACAGCGACTACTTCAACTTCGCCGGCAACCCGCGCCACAACTCCGACAGTTTCGACCTCTACTCCATCGGGCCCGACGGCCAGACCGGCACCAACGACGACATACCCGACCCCAAGGCGGGGAACCTCGATGAATACTTCACCAAGGCCATGAACGAGTTCCAGGACGGCCACGACGAGGACGACATCTCGAACTGGGCGAAGTGAACGGGACAGAGGCGATGAAACCCCAGCGAGGCCATCGACCCACGAGGCGCCCGAGGCAGGAAGCCTTCACCCTCATCGAATTGCTGGTCGTGATCACCGTCATCGCCATCCTCGCCGCGCTTCTCTTCCCCGCCATAAAGACGAGCGCCTCGGCCGCGCGGGTGAAGAACACTCGCACCCTTATCGCCCAGGTGGCCATGGCCTGTGAGCAGTTCCGCGAGAGCCGCGAGCGCTACCCTGCCAGCGGAGCGGTGAGCGCCAACATCCTCATCGAGGAACTCGGACCGCTCCTGCGGGTCCGCGGTGTCTTCATGATCGGCGAGGAAGACCAGAAGGTGCTCGTGGATGCCTGGGCGCGCCCGCTGATCTACGTCCGCTACGTCCCCGAGGCCGACGAGTCGGCCCGCGACGCCGCCCTCCCCGACCCGATCCACAACCCCAGGACCTTCGACCTCTTCTCCTGCGGCCGCTATGTCGAGGCGCTCCCCGACTTCCCGGGCGCAGCCAGATGGGAAGACTACGAGGGCTACCAGAACTTCGCCCTCCAAACCAACCCCGAGGAAACCGATTACAAGTGGAACAACTACCGCTTCGAGGACCGTCTCGTCAACCGCTACATCGGCAACTGGTAGCACACGCGCGGCGTTGGAGGACGCCCTGCTAGAGGACTTGTCACAGATGCTTGCGAAACGACAAACGAGCCCCGCAACCTCCAGCGGCTTCACGATGGCCGAGATGCTGGTCGTGATGGCCATCATCACGGTCCTCGCCGCCTCCTTCGTCATCATCGTGCCCAAACTCCGCACAAGGGCAATGGTCGCCGCCGCAGGGAGCGACATCCAGCAACTCTCCATGGCCCTCGAACAGGTCAACGAGGACATGGGGCGCTACCCCAGCAAGCCCTACACCGCCGGCGACCCCCAGCCCGAGGATTACATTGACCACGTCCTCTACAAGACCCTCACCGACCCCAACTGGCCCCAGACGGGCACGGGCTGGGGCGGCGCGCGCACCGACTGGAAGTTCATCCGAGGCGACGCCGTCGAGCAGGAACACTTCCTCGACCCCTGGGGCGTCCCCTACTACTACATCCCCTGGACCGACTACCTCATCGGCGTCCGCGTGGACGACCCGACCGACACTACCCCGCTGAAGACCTCCGGCGGTGCTGCGCTACCCAACTGTTTCGGCGCCACGCCCGACGACAACGACTTCCGCGGCCCGGACGACGAACGCCGGTTCCCACCGGCCGGCTATTACGGCCCGCCC
>CAYYCI010000382.1:0-1526 GCA_964470215.1 uncultured Planctomycetota bacterium | reverse complement strand
CATCGGCGTCCGCGTGGACGACCCGACCGACACCACTCCCCTGAAGACCACCGAGGGAAAACCCATACCCAACTGCTTCGGCGCGACCCCCGAGCCCAACGATTTCCGCGGCTCCTCGGACGAGAACCGCCGGTTCCCACCAGCCGGCTATTACGGCCCGCCACCGCGTCGCGACGTCTTCTTCAACGCCACCACCTTCCAGATCCACTCGAAGGGACCCGACCAGCGCACCGACGCCTACGACGACAAGCCCGATGTGGCGGACGCCTGCGACCGCGGCACCGACCCCGACGACATAAACAACTATGGAGGCCACAAGCGATGAGCCCCACCGGCGCCCGAAGGGGCTTCACCCTGGTCGAACTCCTGGCCACCATAGGCATCATGGTCTTCGTCCTCTCGATCACCATCATCGCCTTCGCACCGGCCCTCCGGACCGCCGGGGTGAAGGACGGGGCGCGGCGACTGCGCGTGGCCCTCGAGACCGCCCGCATCCGGGCCATTCAACAGCGCCGCCACGTCCGATTCGAGGCCGCCCTCGACAACGAAAACCCCGAACAGTGGGCCGTCACCCCCAACGCCGGCGACCGCTCCTACCAGTGGGAAGCGCTCCCGGAGTTCGTCGCCGTCAGAACCGACGTCGGCGACAAGACCTTCGAGAGCGAGATTTGGTCGCTATCGGTGACCTTCGCCCCGGATGGCTCGGTAGAGAGGGTCGTGGTGGATGACGACGAGGTGGACGAGCCCGGCATCTTCCTCATCCGCATCGAAACCACCCGCCAGATAACCGGGCCGGAGGACGAGGTGCTCGCGGAAAAGCAGGCTCTCTATCGCTACATCGAGGTCAACTCCCTGACCGGCTCGATCCGCTCCCTCACCCACCAGGACCTCCAGAACTGACGGAGAAACCCGATGCTCTGCCGCCGCCACAACCCAGTTTCAGGCGTCACACTCATCGAGGTCGTCATCGCCATCTTCGTCCTGAGCGTCGGCGTGATGGGCATCATGAGCCTCTTCCCCGCCGGCTACAAACTCACCAGCCGCTCCGTCGAGCGGAGCATCAGCGCGCTGGCCGCGCGCCACGCCCTCGCCCGCCTCGCCGGCTTCATCACCTCGGGTGAGTTCCACGCCCCGCCGCCCTGCCAGATAAGCGAGGCCGAGCGCGTCGGAACCGTCAGCGGGGTGAACCGGGACAGCCTGGTCGTCCGTGTCCTCGGCGACGAGAAACCCTCCTCCTGGGGCTCGCTCTCGGGCTTCTACATCGTGATGACCTCCGGAACTGCCGAGGGCCACATCTATCGCATCAACACCTACAAGAGCGACAGCGCAACCCTCACTTTCCAGGACAACGTGGTCTTTCGCACGAACCTCAACGAAAGCGGAGAGCCCGTGAGGGTCGGCGACACTTTCGCAATCATCGGTGTCCCCTCTTCCCAGGCTAGGGCGGACAAGTGCTTCCCGACCGGCTTCGCCGACACCGCCTCGAACAACCGCGTCGTGTCCGTGGCAACCTACGGCTACCCCCC
>CAYYCI010000381.1:0-4808 GCA_964470215.1 uncultured Planctomycetota bacterium | reverse complement strand
AGATGCCGTCGGGGCGGTGGCAGTCGTCGAAGAAGACGAAGCCCGGCCTGATCCCATGCCGCGAGCAGATCGAAAGGAACTTCTCCAGGTTTCCAAGAAAGGTCTCTTTTTCCTTGTCGAAGTTGATGTTGTGGAGATAGACGCGGAGGGCCGAGATGCCGAAATGCTCCCTGGCGGCAGCCAGCTCCCGCTCGACGACATCCGGCCGGAAGTCGTGCCAGAACTGAACCTGATTGACCGCATACGCGGGGGTGTAGTTCGCCCCGACCCGGCCGTCGGTCGGTGGCTTGGGGTTCGGGCGGTAGCCGCGGTCGGCGAGGACCGAGAGCGCGAATGCGAACACGAAGGCCAAGGTCAGGAACGGCGGGTGTCTGTCCACGGGTGCTTTTCCTCTAGGGGTCCAGAACGGTTTCGATCGGTGCCCGGAAGACCCAGGCGGTGTCGCGGGCGGGGAAGAAGTTGCAGTCGAAGCCGCCGAAATAGACCCATCGCCCGCGCTCGGCGGGGAATGGCGAGATGGCGTAGGTCCGTGGCGCGACCAGTTTCGGCTTTCCCGGCGCCCAGCGGCCGTTGACCTCCTTGAGCCGCCAGTTCCCGGGCGCCTCGCGGACCAGGTAGGCCCCGCCGGCATACCACCCGAAGAAAGTGTCCTCGCGGTACTTCTTCTTGTTCCTGCCGCCGCGCTCCACCCTGGCCTGGACCCCCGCGAGATAGACCGTCTTGCCGGTTGCGGGGTTCTTCAGGGGCAGGAAGTCGCTGTAGGCGGCGATGATGGCGCCGGGGACCGGCATCCCCCAGGCCCTCTGGAGTATCTCCCTGATCCGCAGCTCGACCGTGGCCTTGTGCCCCCCGGCGGGGTCTATTCGGATGATGCGGTCGGTGTGGGAGAAGAGGAGCGACTGGCCGCGGCCATCGGGCGCAGGGACGGCTGTCAGGCCGCGGATGCCGCCCAGTTCCCATTGTTCGCGGGTGTTGTCGGAATAGACTTTTTCCCAGGTCGGCGAGGAGCCGTCGAGACGGCGATAGACCGACGTGCCCGCTGAGGCGTAGAGGACGCCGTTTGCCTCGGCGAACGACATTGGGCGGATACGCACCGGGCCGAGTTCGGGCTTCTCATCCCAGCGAATCTTCCACGGCAGGCTCGGGTCGTAGACCCCGCTGTAGATGCCCAGCGCTCCCGCGGCGATGAACGCGCGGTCAACCCCTGTCAGGCGGTCGCGATGGACGATCAGCGCGCGGGTCGAGCGGCGATACTTCGGGTCGCCTTTCAGCGTCGTCCTCGTCCAGGTGCCTTTCTCGTCGTCGCGCGTCCAGATGTGGGTCTCGCGGTGGCCGCTCTGGATGTCCGACGCCGCCACAAGGAGTTTGACAGGCTCGGGAAGGGGCTTGCCGCGAGAATCGGTCGTGAACGTGATCGACTCGAGGACCGTCGCCCGTAAATGGCGCGGCCCCATCGCCAGGTCAACCTCCCAGCGCCCATTGGGCGAATCGAGGACGAGGACCTGTGCCCAGGGAATCTTGGCCGGGCCGCGGGGGTCCATCCAGTAGCCGTTCCCGGCGTAGAGGCGGCCCTTGTGGGCGACCAGGTGGATGATCTCCGTGCCGCCAATCAAGGGGTCGGTACGGCCGGCTTTGAAACACTGATGCCAATCGCCAGCCGCAGCCCCGGTGATCACCATCCCAAAGATCCCGAAGAGAAGCGAGCCGACGCCGCCATTGATCCTGGGACTACGAAGGAAGCCCGTGGTTGACGTTGAAAGATGTTGGGGGAGGGGGCTTTGGCACGCTTTTGTGCACCGTGGGCTTCTAACGCAGGCGAGAAGGAAAAGAATGCTTTGCCAAGAGAACGCAAGGCGATCAGTCCGCGGCGTTTGGGAGCGGCGCTCGGATTTGACAGGGAGCCAAGACATTCTTTTCCTTCTCACCTGGCCAGTGATTGCGGGGCAAAAAGCGTGCCAAAGCCCACGACGCCCCGCTATTCCTCGACGAGATCGAATTCCAGCCTGTCGGAGAAATAAGGCCCGGTGGCGGCCTGGATGGAGTAACTGGCCGGCTCGCGGGGCAATTCAAAGAACTCGACCAGGTCAACCTGGAAATTGGTGGTCTCGAGGTAGTCGCTGTCGGTCTCCTCGCCCGGTCGTGGCTTCGGGATATACACAGTCGGGACGATCAATTGAGCCGTGCGGCCGAAGGGCTTGTCAGTGCGAATGATGGTGAGGAAAACGCCGCTGGCGGCGTCGCCGGGAATCTGGCGGAGGAGGGCCAGGTCGGCCTGGATGGTGCCGCGGAGGATGACCGGTTGCCCGAGGGGGAACTGGGGCCTTTCCTCGCCGTCGAAGGTTATCTCGACGCCGGGTCCCTGAATCTCGGGTGCGTCCGGGTCCTCTTCCATCTTGACCAGCGCGTTTCGCTCTTCGATCATTTTCGCCATTGCATTTTCTCCTCGCGGGTGGCCGAGCCGCAGGCGCTCACGTGCGGCTCCAGTGTGCCATGGGTCCCCGGGAGTAGTCCTGGCGCCTGAGGGCGTCGCGACAGCCGGTGCCGTCAGTGGCAAGGTGAAATGCCGTGCCGCTGTCGGAGGTTATTTGGTACCACATGACACAGTCGCTGGCCGGGCGGTCGCAATGGTTGTCGTGGGCCTCCCAGGCGTCGTGGGCGTGGGCGGGCGAGGGGGTCATGTTGACCAGGCCGAAGGCGTGGCCGCCCTCGTGGGTGAGGATGCTGCTCAGGCGCTGCTCAGCGGTAGTGCCGCTGTAGGCGTCCTCGGTCGTTCCAGAGCACAGGAAGATGGCCGAACTGCCGCCGCCCCAACCGAGGGCCACAAAGGAAGCGTGGCGGAACACGAGTTCGATCTCGACAGGATTCCTTTCCGACGGGGTGACCGGTCCATCGGAGAAATCGATCCGAATCGCCTTCCAACCCCGACAGGAGGGGACAGGCACGACGCTCAGTTTGTCGTCGGGAATGTCCTGCCACGAGTGGGTGCAGCGATGGTTTGGAGCCGAGTGGCCCGGGCAGTCGCGCGCGCCACATCGCCACATCTCCCCGTCCCGGCAACGGTGGCTGGGGGACGAGTGGCCGGGGCAGGCCGGTCGAACGCGATTGCAGTGCCAGACCCCCTCGCGGCAGCGGTCCCTTGGGGAAGAGTGGCCGGGACAATCCCGCGCGCCGCAATCCCACACGGCGCCCTCGACGTTCTGGCACCTGTGGCGAGGGGAGGAATGGCCGGGGCAAGCCGGCCTACGCCGGTTGCAGTGCCACACGAGGCGGCCGGTTCGCCTGTAGCGGGCGCGAATCTTCCACGGGTGAGTCCCGCTCCCGCGCATCCAAAGCCAATAGGTGTCGGGCGTCCGGTAGGTCGGGTTTCGCATGGTGTCGGTGACGGTTCGCTCGCCGATCGTGCTCGCATAGTCAATGGTGGCGATGTGGAGTTTGAAGGGCACGAGGTCGTCGGAGCGAAAGAAAGGCCGGACGTGGCTACGCCTGGCGCTGTCCTGTCCCAGGTTCTCAGCATAAGGGCTCTGGCGACGCGGCGACTGCTCCTCGAAGAGCGCGTAGACCGTTCGATAGGCGCCCTCGAAAGCGGACCTGACGGTCGCTGGGAACTCGAACACTCCCCCGCGGCTGGGTCGCTGCATCTCGGTGACCTGGTACCAGAACTTCCGCCAGACGGTGTAGGGCCCGGCGGTCTGGCCTCCGCGGTAACTGGAGTCCTCGGTCGCGCCGATTGTGAACTCGTCGCCGCCGTAGAGCGAAAGGTAGAACTCGACGACCGGCGTCCAGCCGTTGCGGTCGGTCGTGGTGGTTTTCCGAAGGGTGTTCGTCCCCGCCGCGTTGAAACCGGGCAGTTCGCTCCCCGTCAGGCCGCTCTTGTTGCCGCCGCCAGCGGTGGCGTACCAGTAAACCGTGTGGCCATTGAGCGGACGATTCGGGTCGCCAGCCACCCACTCGACCCTGGCCTTCAGCCGGATGCAACGGCCGTATTCGGGATGGGGGTTGGCGGTGTCCACCCGGTCGTCGAGGTTTATGTACTGGTTGCGCGGGGCGGGGGCCTGGGTAGTGGTCCTGCCGCGGTGCTCGACCACCTCGACCAGTTCGACGACTCGCACCTCCTGGGTCAAGGGACACGGCTCGGAGGCGCTGCCGACCGGCCGCTCGCCCATCCCGCCGGAATCGGTCAGGGAACGCGACAAGCCGCTCGAGGGGGAAGAACTGTCACCCACCGTTGCTCACTCCCGTCGTTCCTCCGATAGCGCTCGCTGGCAGAGGCGGTCCATGCGCTCGGAGGGTTTCTCGATGGATTCGTCGTTGAGGATTTCGGCTGCCCAGGGGAGGTCGGAGTCGAAGTCGCGTCCGAACTCCATCATCACGTCAATGTAGCGAGCCACATCGGCCTCGGCCTCGAGGCCGTAGGAGCCGGCGCGCTCGATGCCGCAGTGGACGAACTCCCTCTGTTCGTCCTTTCCCATCTGGGCGCACTCCTCGGGGAAATAGCGGCGCAGGTGGGCCAACACCCGCCGCACGAAGCCGTCGCGCACGTAGCGCTCGAAGGCTTCCATCTGTTCCTTGCGGAGTCGCATGGGCCGCTTCTTTCTCAATCGGAGAGTTTAAGCACACGCCCCCGCTCGGTCAAGAGCCACGGTCGCTATGAGCACCCCCTTGGCTATGGAGATGTCGCGCCTAAGGGGTGGTAGAGGCAGGCCCGCGTGCCTGCCCGATTCCGGCTCCTGTCGCTGCTCGATTCTCCTCTCCGCGACCCCTCCGCGGTCTCCGCGCGCTGCGTGTTGGAACCGCAGATGAACGCAGAT
>CAYYCI010000380.1:0-4809 GCA_964470215.1 uncultured Planctomycetota bacterium | reverse complement strand
CGGCAAGTCGAAGCTCACTTTGGTGGGCATGGAGCGTCTTCCTGTCCATGCCTAGCCCTTGGCCTTGTGGCCCTTCATCCTCGCCGGCTTCCATGCCACGCGCAGGTTGCCCATCTTCTCGCCGACGACCTGGATGCATTCTGCTCGGATTTCGCCCAGGCCCATGGCGAATCCCATGGTGAGCTGCTTCACTTTCTCGGGATCGTGACTCATGATCCGAGCGGCCGTTGCATCGGCAGCCATGATGTCGCGACTGGCGATCACCAGCCATGAGCCAAGGCGCTTCTTCATGTCCACCGTCTCACCACCCTGGCTCGTGGATGGGCCGTCGCCTTCGAGGCCAATCGAGAAGTCTATGACGGAGAGGGCGGGTCTGAGGGCCTTGACGATGTCCAGGTACACCTGTGCGATGGCTTCCGGGCTGCTGTGGTCGAAGGTTCCGCGGTTCCACCACGTGTTGTCCACCAACTGCGCATAGCGCGACAGCGGCGTGATGCCGATGAAGTTCTTCAAGGCCAGCGTGAGTTGCGCCCACGAGTGGGTCTTCGCCACGGGAAGGGAGATCACCTTGTCGGCGTCGGCCGCAAGGCTCGAGATGGCGATCTTCTTCAGTCGCGTGCTGGAAGGCACCTCCACCCAGCGCGGGGAATCGGTCTCCAGGCACGCCAGGGTGACCTTGCCACGGTAGGACCTGTTGAGGCGCTCTGCTTCCTTCACCAGATTGGTGCTGCCATCGAGCGTGACCGCGTGTCGCCAGTCGAACCGCGGCAGTTGAGAACCGTCGCCGATGATGACCTTCGCGGCGCCTGCCTTGAGGCACTCCTCGGCAACGGCGATGATGATCTCAGGCTTCGTGCATTCGCCCGCGCGGAAGCACTGGTTGTGTGGCGCCCAGGGGAAGGTCACGAGATTGGGCTTGAGGAACACCGTTTCGCCCCTGGCGACCACGGCACGAACGCCCCCCAACGCGTCGAGCGCATCCCGGGTCATCGAGCCCAGATTGTCGCCGCGGACCGCGGCGACCCTGGCCTTCGGGGGTGCCCCCTGGACAGGTCCTCGATCGGCCCCCCGAGCCCAAGGTGATGCCAGGGCCACTGCCGCGCCGATGCCGGTCTCCAGGAAGTCGCGTCGCGTTGTCCGGCTCATTCGCCGTCTCCTGTCCTGAGCTTACTTCGGCGTCGCCTCGCCGTGAGGGTAGCGGTAGTCGGCGCGGGGGTTCGTCGAAACCTTTCGCGTGACGCCGTCCTTCAGCGTGTAGAGGTAGAGCCCTGTGCCTCCGCGCTCGTGGGCGTGGTAGACGATGGCCTTCTCGTCTTTCGTCCAGCGTGGGTATGCGAACCAGGCCTCCTTTCGCTCCTTGTTGGCGATTATCCTGGGGTTGGTGATGGCGCGCTTCTGGACGTCGAAGTCGGCCAGATAGATGGCGTGGCCCGTCTCTCTGAACTTGTGCCCCAGGAGATGCCCGAAACAGACCTTGGTCTCGCTCGGGGAGAGGCTGATACGACAGAGCAATCCCTGCCTCGCCAGGCCTGCGCAATCAATGCGCTCGTAGCGTCCGCCGCCGCCGACCTTGGGGGTCATCAGGTAGTAGCCCCAGCCTTGCTTCGGGTGGGCGCACTCGACGAGGATGCGGCCATCCTTCAGGCAAGTGTGTGCCCAGTTGTGGTAGCGCGGGTCGGTGAGGGCGACTTCCTGGCCCGGGCGGTTGCCCACCTTGCTCGCCATTACGATGAAGCCGCCTGTCTTTGGGTTCCTTCGATTCCAGATGGGCGTGTTCGTCCCGTCGCGGGTCCAGGTGGGGTTGAAGTCGGTGTGGGTGCCGTCGGTCAACTGGTGAAAGCCCGTTCCATCGGTTTTGATTATGCAGACTGCGGTCTTCCACTTCACCACCACGGGGTCGTTCTTCACCCTGCGGAAGAAGACGAGCATGTCGCCGGTCTTCGACCACGAGGGCTTGAAGTCCTCCTGTCCCTTGACGGGCGGCACGATCAGGGGCTTTTCCTCTGGCGTGCCGAGGACGTTGACGTAGATTCTGCCGTTCATGTAGTAGGCGCAGCGGTAGGCGAGACGGGGCTGGCCGGCGGCGCCGACAGCGCATCCTGCCACGACCAACACCAACCCGCAACAAAGGTCCCATCCACTCATTGTCCTGCTCCTTCCTTCTCCTGTGTTCAGCCGCCTCGCAGGGTCGCCGGTAGGCGACTAGGCGCGCTAGAACTGGCCCCTCTTGCCTTCCTCGAGGAGCCGCCTGACGTTCTCGAGGGCTTCCATCTCCTCTCGAAGTTGCTTCTCGTCCTCGTGGAGCCTGATCTGGTCGAGCCACACGACGTTGTGTGCGGCCTCCTCGCGTGCCCCGGTGCTAAGACCGATGGAATAGACCTGGCGGAGGTCCAGCGTGAGCAACTGGCGATGGGTCTCGGGGGTGATGATCACCTTCTGCCACTGGCGGCTCAGTGGTCCGATGGGGATGTTTGCGATGGCCCGCGGCTCGCCCTTCGCCCCCCTGGCCACGACGGTGAAGGTGCACGGCCGTTCGAGCAGGCCCTTGACGTAGAACGAGATGCCCTTGTAGCGGGAGAGGTCCACGGGCTGATAGCCCGCCGCCGAGATGCTCGTCGAGACCCACGAGCCCAGGGCGGTGTAGGTCCAACGCAAACTGAAGGGCGAGCCTTCGGCCCCGTCGAAGGGATCGATCTCGACCCGCGAGGACTGGCCCGGCGCGCCCTTCCAGCCGCCCCACCGGCCGCCGGGGAAAACCGGCGAGGCCAGCAGGTCGCCAGTGTCGAACGTGCTGACCATCGCGACGCCCTTCTCCTGCCTGGGCTTCGGCGGGCCCTGGGCTCGCTCGAGGGTCAACACCGCGTCTTCCCTCACTTCCTTGACCACGCCGAGGACGGGCGCCAGCCAACTCGTTCGCGTCACCTCACGGTCGCCCAGGCGGTGCCTGGTCTGGACCTTCAGACAGACGAACTTGCCCATCGGGACCTCGACGACCTCGGTGCCGACCACTCGTGCCTTCACGTGGCCCTGCGGCGATTCGTACTCGAACGTCATCCCCTCTTTCAAAGGCAGGGGATGGGTGGTCAAAGGCAATTCGGCGCCAAGCGAGCCGAAGACCGCGTAGCCGTCCTTCCCGACCGTTATCCACACGTCGTTCACGCGCGTGGTGCCGAACCGCACGGCCGCCCGACAGAGGGTCGTGTCGCCGATCTTGCGCTTGCCGAGCAGGGCCATGTCCATCTGTGCCACCCGCCGGCCATCGGGGGCGGCTATCGCATAGCGCCTCGTGCCCCCGACCTCCATCGGCAAGTTCTCGGCCGTCACGACCACGGGGTCGCCGACGAGTTTCTCCTCGCCGGCAAGGACGATCTCCTGGGCGGCGGCAGCCGCCACTATCACCGCTCCCGCGAACACTCTCACCAGGACGTGTCGGTTCATCATGGCCTGTCCTCCTGGACCTTCGATAACTTCCACTGCGAAATGGGTCCCCTTCGCCGAGACTGTGCAAAGAGGGGTGTGGACCTCGAAGTGTCCCCGGTTGGTCTCGATCTCACAGACCACGCGGCCTCGCACGAGCGCGATGCGCTCTCGGTGGGGAGCACCCGCGAGGCGGACGACGCAGCCGGGGTGGAGTTTCAGCCGGCAGTAGCCGCCCAGGGCGAGCGTTGCCCCGTGGGCGCCGGCCTCGAGGGTGGCGCCGCGCCGCACCGCCCCCCCCTGGCGAATCCTCACCGAGCCGGTTACCATCGGCTCGGGATAACGCCAGACCAGGAAAGCCCACCACGCCACGAGGGCGACCGCGGCTGCGGCCGCCACTACCCCCGCCCACCTCAGGCCCCGCCAGTGGCGGCGCCTGCCCCACTCGAGGGCCTCGAGCGCGGTCGCCACGTGTTGCCCCTCCTTCTCGTGGCGGAAGCGTCGGCTCAGCCAGGCATCGAGCCGGCAGGCCCTGGCGAAGGCGTCGGCGGCGCGCGGGTCCTCGCGCAGACGGCGCGAGAGCTCTGCCACCTCGGCCTCACTCGCCATGCGGTCGAGGTACCTGGCGATCAGTTCGTCCAGAGGCGCCTGTGTCATTCACGTCCCCTCCGCGTCGGCCGCCAGGCGTCGGCGTATGCAGTCCTCGAGGGCTGCCCGCGCACGCGAGAGGGCCTGATGGATGGCTGCGAGGGTGCGGCCCGTGCGCCGAGCGATCTCGCTCCCGGACAGGTCGTCCTCGTAGCGGAGGGCCAGAACGCGGCGGGCGGCCTGTGGCAGGCGTTCGAGGCACTCCTCGAGCGCGGCCAGTTCGCGGCGAGCATCCGGCTCCGTTCGCGCGAAGCCCTCGGCCACCGCCTCGATGGTCTCCGGCGAGAAGGCCAGGGGGAAACGGCGGTCGCGCCGCCGCCTCTCGAGCACCTTCCGGACCGCGATGCCGCGCGCCCAGGGAAGGAACGGGCGCGCCGCGTCGTAGCGGTCGGCCTGTTCCCAGAGCGTCAAAGCCACTTCCTGGAAGACGTCGTCACACAACGTGCGCTTTCGCAGCATCGAGGCGAGGAACGCGCGCAGTTCATCCTCGTGGCGCATCAGGAGTTTGAAAACGACCTCGCGTTCGGCCATCGTGGCCTCCCTCTACCATTTGTTGACCCAGGAGGCAAGAACCTGACATGGGAGGCGGGCTGGCGGGGCGCGGGAGCGTGGAGGGAATCATTGTGGGTGGCGATGTGGACGGACACGGACGAACACGGACGGGGACGGACGGCTAGATCAGGGGAGCAGCGCGCGGGGGAGGCTGCGGGGGGCGCGGAGAAGATGGGGGCTCGGGGTCAGGTT
>CAYYCI010000379.1:0-4817 GCA_964470215.1 uncultured Planctomycetota bacterium | reverse complement strand
GCCGCCCTCGGCGTGGCGGCTGCCGCGAGCCAATACCCGGGCACCCAGATGCAGTTGAACTACATCTTCTGTCCGATGGCGATCGCCGGCCTCGGCACGCTGGTCTCGATCCTCGGGATTTTCCTGGTTCGCAGCGGCGAGAAGGCCACTCAGAAGGAACTCCTCAAGGCACTGGGGCGCGGGGTCAACGCCAGCGCGTTCCTCGTCGCCATTCTTTCCGCCGGGGTCGTCTATCTGCTCCTCGGTTCGGACCACATGGGGGTCTGGGGCTCGATCCTGGCGGGGCTGGTCGCCGGCTGGCTAATAGGGAAGTGGACGGAGTACTCGACCTCTTCGGAGTACCGGCCCACCCGGTTCATCGCCGAGCAGTCGGCCACGGGGCCGGCGACAGTGATTATCGCGGGCATCTCGGAGGGCATGCTCTCGACCTGGGCGCCGGTGGTGATCGTGGTGGTGGCGATCCTGGTGAGTTTCGGGCTGGCGGGCGGCTTCGCTAATCCCTCGCTCGGCCTCTACGGGATAGGCATCGCGGCGGTCGGCATGCTCTCCACCCTGGGCATCACGCTTGCCACCGATGCCTACGGCCCGATCGCCGACAACGCGGGCGGGAACGCCGAGATGAGCGGCCAGCCTCCGTATGTCCGCGAGCGGACCGACGCCCTCGACGCCCTCGGCAACACCACGGCCGCCACTGGCAAGGGCTTCGCCATCGGCTCCGCCGCGCTGACCGCCCTCGCGCTCCTGGCCGCGTACGTCGAGGAGGTTCGCAACGGGATGCGCTTCATGGCCCGCGACGCGGCGCCGCCGACCATCGAGGCCCAGGCCGACGGCTACGCCGGCGACCACGTTTACTTCCACAAGGAGGCCGGGAAGGACCGCTTCGAGGGCGTGGTGACCTACGTGGACGTGAGCCGTGGGCTGCGGGTGCGCGACCCGGCGGCC
This sequence comes from uncultured Planctomycetota bacterium, assembly GCA_964470215.1. Taxonomy (GTDB): domain Bacteria; phylum Planctomycetota; class PUPC01; order DSUN01; family DSUN01; genus CAYYCI01. The sequence continues at coordinate 3,875 of CAYYCI010000379.1, read as the reverse complement.
AAGCCCGGCGAGCCGACCAGCGAGGTGGAAATTCCGCTGGCCACGCTGGCTCAGCGTCCAGGCTTCGACCTGGCCAGGGTCATCGAATCCAACCCGCGAGTCACCGAATCGCTCAAGGAGATCCATGCGGTCACCCTGGCCGACTTCATGAGTTTCTACCGCGTCACTCTGATGAACCCGCGGGTGATTGGAGGGATGATGGCGGGGGCGATGTTGGCGTTTGTCTTCTGCGCCCTGACCATGAAGGCTGTGGGGCGCGCCGCGGGTAAGATGGTCGAGGAGGTGCGGCGCCAGTTCCGCGAAATCCCAGGCCTCCTGGAGGGCAAGGCCAAGGCCGACTACGCCCGCTGCGTCGAAATCTCGACCCGTGGTGCGCAACGCGAGATGATCCTCCCATCGCTCCTGGCCCTGATCGTCCCGGTGGTCGTGGGTCTCGTCCTGGGGGTTTGCGGGGTGATGGGCCTCCTGGCCAGCGGGCTGGCCGCCGGCTTCGTCCTGGCCGTCATGATGGCGAACGCCGGAGGGGCATGGGACAACGCCAAGAAGCACATCGAGGGCGGCGCCCTGGGCGGGAAAGGCTCCGAAAACCACAAGGCCGCAGTGGTCGGCGACACGGTCGGCGACCCCTTCAAGGACACCTCCGGCCCCTCGCTCAACATCCTGATCAAGTTGATGTCCATGGTCTCGGTGGTCTTTGCGGGTCTGACGGTCAAGTACGCCCCGAAGATCGCCGCCTGGCTGGGGATGTGAGAGGGGGAGCGGTCTATGGCCGAGGGCGGTTTCGCCGAAGGGCTCTTCCGCTCTCGCACCGCGGCGCGGCGTTCACCCGAGCGCCACCAGAGGGCCGGTAGCCACACTGCGGAACGACGAGGAGGAACGCCCTGACGCCGCGAGCCGTCGCAACGACCTGCGCCCTGCTCTGCGACGAGATGAAGGCCGAGGACATCCTGGTCCTCGACGTCCGCAAACTCACCCAGATAACCGACTATTTCGTCCTGTGTTCCGGCTCCAGCGAACGACAACTGAAGGCCATCGCCGGCAGGATACGCCAGGAACTGAAGAAACTCGGCGTCAGCCGCCTCGGGGCCGAAGGCACACCGGCCAGCGGATGGATTCTCCTCGACTACTGCGAGGTGGTCGTCCACATCTTCAGCCTCGAGGCGCGAAACTACTACGCCCTCGAGATGCTCTGGGGCGACGCCCCGAAGGTCAGCTGGCGAAAGGCCCGCCGTTCGGCCAACAGCGCGGAGCGGTGAAATGATCGCCGACCAACTACACGAGGCTTTCCGCTCCGCACTCCAGGAAGCCATCGCCCGGGTCTTCGGGCCGGCGGACCTGGCGCACGTGCCCGTCCGCCTCGAGCCCACGCCCGACCTGGCGGTCGGCGAACTGGGTTTCGGGTGCTTTCCCCTGGCCAGAGTGTTGCGTCGCCCCCCGGCCGAGATCGCGGCGCGCCTGGCCGAGGCAATAGAACTGCCGCCCCCCCTCCTGAGAGCCGCCGCCGCGGGGCCTTACCTGAACGTCTTCTTCGACCGCCCGGCACTCCTCGAGGCCGTCTGCCGCGAGGTGCTCGAGCGCGGCAGCGACTACGGCCGCTCGGACATTGCCAAAGGCCAGCGCGTGGTCCTCGAGTTCTCTTCCCCCAACACCAACAAACCCCAACACCTCGGCCACGTCCGCAACAACGTCCTCGGAATGGCCCTCTCCAACCTCCTCGAGGCCACCGGCCACCAGGTCGTCAAGGTCAACCTGATCAACGACCGGGGAATCCACATCTGCCAGTCCATGCTCGCCTACCAACGCTGGGGCCAGGGCCAGACGCCGGAAACGGCGGGGCGGAAAGGCGACCACTTCGTCGGCGACTTCTACGTCCGCTTCGCCCAGGAGGCCGCCAAAGACCCCTCCCTCAACGAAGAGGCCCAGGCCCTCCTGCGACGCTGGGAAGAGGGCGACCCACAGGTCGTCGCCCTCTGGAAGAAGATGAACTCGTGGGTCTATCGTGGCTTCGAGGAGACCTATCGCCGCCTGGGCGTCCGATTCGACCGCGTTTACTACGAGAGCCGGACCTATCGGCGCGGTAAGCAGATAGTCCTCGATGCCCTCGAGCGCGGGCTGGTCGAGCGGCTGCCCGACGGCGCGGTCGTGGCCGACCTCAGCGACGAAGGCCTCGAGACCAAGGTCCTCCTCCGCCGCGACGGCACCAGCGTCTACATCACCCAGGACCTCGGCACCGCCGTCGCCCGCCACGAGGAACTGGCCTTCGACCGAATGCTCTACGTCGTCGCCTCCGAGCAGAACTACCACTTCAGGGTCCTCTTCTCCCTCCTGCGAAGGCTCGGCTACCCCTGGGCCGGGGGCCTTCACCACGTCAGCTACGGCATGGTCTATCTGCCCGAGGGCAAGATGAAGTCGCGCGAGGGGAAGGTCGTGGACGCCGACGACCTCCTCGACGAGGTCGAGGCCCTCAGCGAAGAGGCCATACGCGAAAAGCACCCCGACATCTCGCCCGAAGACCTCGCCGCCCGCAAGCGCCAGATCGCGCTCGGCGCCATCAAGTTCTACCTCCTGGCCGTCAACCTCGAGAAGGACATCTACTTCGACCCCGCCGCCTCGGTCTCCTTCGAGGGCGACACCGGCCCCTACGTCCAGTATGCCCACACCCGCATCTGTGGCATTCTCCGCAAGGCCGAGGGCGAGGAAATTGCCCCACCCGACTTCGACCGCCTCGGCAACGACCACGAGCTAGCCCTGGGGCTGCTCCTCTTGCGCTTCCCCCAGGTCGTCGCCAACGCAACCGAGAACCTCAACCCCGCTCGCCTGGCCGGCTACCTCCTCGACCTGGCACGGGCCTTCGCCCAGTTCTACCACGAAAACCCCGTCCTGGGAGCAGAGACCCCGGGCCTCGTCTCCGCTCGACTCCAGTTGTGCCGCGCGGTGAGAGTGGTCATCCGCAACGGCCTGGCGCTCCTGGGAATCGAAGCGCCGGAACAAATGTGATTGGACCAACATGGGCGAGCCTGCCCAGCCAGCGGCCAACCAAGTCCCCCGATGGCACCTCCATCGCCGCCTCTACGAGTGGGTCCTCCACTGGGCCGACACCCGCTACGGCACCCCGGCCCTCGTCCTGTTGGCCTTCAGCGAATCGTCGTTCTTCCCAATCCCCCCCGACCCGCTGCTGATGGCGCTTGCCCTGGCCAGGCCGCGGCGCTCGTTCTACTACGCCCTCGTGTGTTCGATTGCGTCGGTTCTGGGAGGGTTGTTCGGCTACCTGATCGGCTACGCCCTCTGGAACCCGGTGGGAGCCCCGCTCCTGCGCGGCCTCCATCAGCTCGGCCCGCAACACGCCCGGGTAGTCGTCCAGGCCGTCGAGGGCCGCGAGGTCGTCGTCAAGGAACAAGACGGCGACGCCCGCCGCATCCACCGCATGCAACTCCATACCGACGAACCCACCGGCAGCCCGCCGGTCGGCGACATGGCCTATGAGACCGAACAGACCAGCGCGCCTCTGACCCCGGGCCAGGAGGCCTTCCTCCTGACCGACAACTACCACGCCGCCCGCGCGAGATACGACGAGTATGGCGAATGGATAGTCTTCACGGCGGCCTTCAGCCCGATCCCCTACAAGGTCTTCACCATCTTGAGCGGCCTGGCGCAACTTAGCATCGTCAAGTTCGCGATAGCATCGGCGGTCGGACGGTCGGGCAGGTTCTTCCTCGTGGGCGCCCTCATCTTCGCCTTCGGAGAGCCCATCCGAAGATTCATCGAGCGCTACTTCAACCTCCTCTGCCTCATCTTCGTCATCCTCCTGGTCGGCTGCGCCATACTCATCAAATACCTCTAGGCGGGGCGTCTCGCCCCGCGTCCCCGTTTCCTGG
>CAYYCI010000378.1:0-4819 GCA_964470215.1 uncultured Planctomycetota bacterium | reverse complement strand
CGCCGTCAGGATCGCTCGGTCGGCGTCGCCGTCAATGAGGTTGACGTAACTCGAACCACCCTTGAGAACCCCGACCCGCGGGCCGAGGCGTCGGCGGATGTACTCGACGCTTCGCGGGCGGTTGCAATTGACCACCCGGCGGTCGGCTCGCTCGTACCACCGAAAGGCCGGGATATCCTTGTTCTCCCCGTAGAACATCCCCACCTGGGCATACGTGGTGCAACTGGGCAGCCCGGAGGGAAAGGCCGTCAGACGCCAGTCGCGGGTCCTCACCCTCCGACGGAGGCGCCGCAGATAGCCGCGCTCGATGGCATAGACCAGGTCGTCGTAGGACAGGCCGTCCACCTGGATGCCCACGAACCCGCGGTGGTCCATCGGGGCGCCGAACCGCCCGAGGCGAAGCGGCAGATACTTGAAGCCGTAGTACAGGCGGCTCAGGCGGTCCAGGATCATGGCTCTTCCGCCTCCAGGAGTTCAGCCACACCGAGCAACGCGCTGATGGCGTGTTGCACCTCGTCCATGCGAATGGCTTGTTTGGCATAACTCGAGAAGAACGAGCCGAGCGCGCGTCCGGGGTTGCGGACCAGATATGAGTTCACCCGGTCGAACTGGTGCCAGAGGACGAACCGCGCGGCGAGGAGGGCACCCCGGCGGTAGCGGGCCGGCGGTGTGCCCATCCTTCGCGCCAGTCGCCAGGCAGCCCCCAGTCCCTCGCAGCAGGCCGCAGTCGTCCCGGTCTCGGGAGCCTGGCCGTGTTCGATGGGCGCGCCGACGTGGTCGCGCCAGCGCGCGGTGGCCGGGGTCTCCTGTCGCGCCAGAATCTGCTCGGCCAGGAAGAAGCAATAGTCGAGGTGTGGCCGCGCGGCCAGCCCCAGGCGATGCAGTTCATCGAGTGCGGCCAGCGACCAGGAGTCGGCGACGATCATCCCCAGGTCGCGGTCTTCATACCACTTGTCCCGTCGCTGCGCCCAGAAATCCGCCGCGCGGCGGAGCGGCTCCTTCCCGACCGCCTCGGGCCAGAGACCACGAAGCGTCGCCAGCGCGAGGAACGCCTCGCCGGGGGCAAAGAGCGGAACCTCACCCCTCGGCAGATAGCCCTTCCCCGACCCCGCGTCCAGGTGCGACCAGAAGAACCCGTCGGGACGCTGGAGGCGCAGCACCGTTCGGCAGAGGCCCCGGATGAGTTTGTCGAACCGACCCGTGGAAGCCACGCGGCGATACTCCACGAGCGCCAGAAGGCCCAACGCGCTGGCCCCAAGCGTTGCCTCACCCCGGAACTCGACCCACGAGGCCGGGCCCCGGCTCTTCACCCTCGCCGCGAGCCACTCCAGGGCCCGATACGCCCCGCGACCGAAGCGTTCCTGGCCGCTGGCGCGCCAAAGTTGCGCCAGAGCAAGGGCAACCCCCGCGTGGCGAGTGGCCGAGTAGTCGCCCTCGGCGAAAGCATCGCGGACAGGCTCGTAGCGGTAGTGGAAGGTGCCGTCGGGCTTCTGGCAGCGCAGGAGCCAATCCCCGGCCGCGACTGCGGCTGCCCGCAGGCGCCGGGCGTTGACCCTCTCGACCAGCGGCATCCCCCGGTAGAGCTCGACCACCCGCCCGAAGCCGCCCGGCTGACGCTCCATGAAACTGGTCGCCGTGAAGCGCCTGACCTCGACCCTCTCGCCACCGAAACGCTCGAGGGCGTGGGCGACGAACGCCTGGCCGCTCCCCAGCCCGAGCCTCAGGGCCTCGCTGGGCGGCAGAACCAGGCGTCTCTCCCCCGACTCGAGCCACAGACCCTCGAGCCCCACCTCCGGCTGCGGCCCGCCGGGGACCACCCGCTCCATGCTCTCCACGAGGTCCACCTTCAGGCGGAAGGCCGGGAGAGCGCGGAGTTTGCCCGTGGCCTTCAGGCCATCGGTGGCCTGGCGGAGTTGCTCGAAGAGGGTTCCATCGCTCGCCACGGCGATGAGCGGCTCGTGGCCGGGCCGGTGGGCCGAGAGGATCAGCGCCGCCCCGCGAGAGCGGCGCAGTTTGGCCGGCATGCCCTCGGGGTCGAACTCGACCGCCTTTCGCGAGGCGAGCATCCGGCGCGCGATCCCCAGCATTGCTTGCTTGTCGGCAGGAGTGAGATGGCGGGGATCGTCGAGGCGTGGCAGAGCGCCAGCCTCGCAACAGGCCGCCAGCCCCACAAAAACGAAAACCACCCGCTGCCCGAATCTCACCATGGCCAGGGCATGATAGCCCCCCGTCGCCGGACTTGTCAAAGCACGACTTCCGGCGTCTGAGCCGCAGCTGTAGGCCGAGACCCGTCTTTGTCCTGAAATGGATGAAGGACCGAAAGGGGGGAGGCAGGGGCGTCGGCCACGCTCTCCCCGTGGCCGACGCTCACTCTCCCTCCTCCTCTCTGTGTCCTCCGTGTCTCTGTGGTAAACTCCCCGTGACGTGGGGCAGGGACGCCCCGCCCGCAGCCAGGATTCCCTTGTCAAAGCAGAGCGTCGGAAAACCATTGACTGACGTGGCCGCCAGTGAGTAGAATGGCGGCGCGGGAAAGGAGGCCGCCCCGATGCGCGAGACCATTGCCAGATACCGCGACCTCTTGGTCGCAAGGATGGGCGTTCTGGAGGAGGAAATCCGCCTGGCCGGGGCGCGCTACCGCGAGCGCGAGGGCGACTTCCACTATGTCACCCTCGAGAACGTGGCCGTCATCGAGCGCCAGTTGCGCGACGTCCAGCGCGTCCGCGAGGAGTTCCGCACGATGGACATCACCCGCTTCGAGAACATCGAGGACTTCAAGGAAACCGTCCTCGCCCGCCTCCAGGAACTCTACGACTCGCGAGCCATCCTCCGCTCCGGCGTCCGCATGCTCATTGAATGCGTCCGCGACCTCTAGCCCACACGAGACAGGGGGAGGATTCCACACGCTAGCCACAGCCGCCCCCCTGGGATGCTGCCGCTCCGCCAGGCTATCGCCAGTAGTAGCGTTCGGTGGCGCGGTATTGGATCGCCTCGGCGACGTGTTCGAGGCAAATACCGCCCCCTCGCATTGAAACCCCGGCCGAGTCAACTATAATGCGCAATCGAACTTCTAGGAGCACGACCATGGCGGGCGTGAAGAATATCGCCAGAGAGGTCATAGACGCCCTCCCCGACGACGCGACCATGGAGGACATCATCCACGCTCTCTACGTGCGGGAGAAATTCGAGCGTGGCCTCACCCAGGCCCGGGAAGGCGAGGGCATCCCCCACGAAGAAGTCAAGCGGCAGATGCGCAAGTGGGCAAAGTGATCTGGTCGCCCGTCGCCCTGGCGGACCTGGAAGCCATCGCCAACTACATCGCCAGGGACTCCCCCGCCCGCGCCGCCGTAGTCGTGGACCGCATCCTCGAGTCGGCCGAGAGCCTGGCCCGGTTCCCACAATCGGGTCGAGTGATTCCTGAGATTGCCGACCCGGCGAGCCGCGAGCTGCCCGTCGGACCTTACCGGGTCATGTATCGGTTAGAGGCCGACGCCGTCATCATCGTTTGCATCGTCCACGGGGCACGCCGTTGGCCCGAGGCCAACCCTTCCTCTTGACCTGCGCCATAGGTGGCTTCCGCCTCAACGCCAGTAGTAGCGTTCGGTGGCGCGGTATTGGATCGCCTCGGCGACGTGTTCGAGGCGGATGGGGTCGCTGTCGGCCAGGTCGGCGATGGTCCTCGCAACCTTCAGGATGCGGGTGTAACTGCGGGCGCTGAAGGCGTGTTGGGTCATGGCCTGCCCGAGAAGCGATTCCGCCTCGCCATCGAGCTTGCAGAAGCGCTGTATCTCGCGGTTGCTCATCCGCGCGTTGACGGACGTGCGGCTGTCCCGGAACCTCTGAGCCTGTCGCTCGCGGGCCGCCATGACCTGCTCCCTCATCCGCTCGCTGCCCTCCCCACGACGCTCGTCCCGTAGCTCCCGATACGCCACGCGCGGGACCTCGATGTGGATGTCTATGCGGTCCAGAAGCGGGCCGCTGACCCGCGACATGTAGCGGAGTATCTGGGAGTGGGTGCAGCGGCATTCGCGGCGCTTGTCGCCGTAGTAGCCGCAGGGACAGGGGTTCATGGCGCAGACGACGAGGACTTCGGCCGGGAACCGGCATCGCATCAGGGCGCGCGAGATGGTGATGGCGCCGCTCTCGATTGGCTGGCGGAGGGTCTCCAGGGTCGTGCGGCTGAATTCGGGGAGTTCGTCGAGGAAGAGGACGCCCTTGTGTGCGAGGCTGATCTCGCCAGGCCGTGGGTACGAGCCGCCGCCGACCAGCGCGGCGTTGCTGGCCGTGTGGTGGGGCTCGCGAAACGGGCGCGTGGCCACGAGCGCCCGGCCACCCGCCAACTCGCCCGCCACGCTGTGGACCTTCGTGACCTCGAGGGCCTCGTCGAGGCTCAGCGGCGGCAGGATCGTGGCCAGGCGCTTGGCCAGCATGGTCTTCCCGCTCCCAGGCGGGCCGATCATCAGGACGTTGTGGTGTCCTGCCGCGGCCACCAGGAGGGCCCGCTTGGCGAACTCCTGGCCCTTCACATCGCTGAAGTCCACGTCGTAGCGGGCGGCGGTGTCGAGCGCGGCCGCGATGTCCACCCTGGCCGGCTGGCGCTCGTCCTGGCCACAGACCAGGGCGACCGCGTCGTTGAGCGAGCCGACGGGATAGACCGCCAGGCCCTCGACCACTGCGGCTTCGGGGGCGTTGGCTTCCGGGACGACGAATGCCTTGTCGCCGGCCTCTCGCAGGGCGATTGCCATAGGGAGCACGCCCTTGACGGGCCGGACAGAGCCATCGAGGGCCAGTTCGCCGACCATCGCGAACCTGTCGAGCAGGG